>JAYTDH010000076.1:0-12450 GCA_043736095.1 Gemmatimonas sp. | reverse complement strand
TCGCCAATGAGAAAGGTCGGCGTGGAGCCGATCCCGATGCGCACGCTCCGGCGATAATCGTTGTCGATGAGTGGCTTCATATCGCCGGAGCGAATGCAGTCGCGGAGTCGCGGGCGATCGACTCCGCGGATGGTGCCGCCGAGGGAATCGAAGTAGGCAACGGCATCATTGATTCGCTTCCAGTCGTCCTGCGTGCCGAACGCCTTGTCGGCGGCCTCCCAAAACTTCCCCTGCTCGGCCGCGCACATCGTGAACTCGTGTGCGGGCTGCGCATTGCGATGCGAGGGAATGGGGAAGTTGAGATACGCGATGCGGATTTTCCCCGTACGGACGTATTCGCGTTCGATGCGTGGCGCTGTTTCGTCGTGCCACCGCTTGCAGAAGGGGCACTGGAAGTCGGAGATGACCACGAGCCAGAGCGTGGCGGTGGGGCTGCCCTTGATACGCCCGGCGTCGGCGCGGGCGATAACGACATCGCGGGCCGAGTCGGCGGTGGCGCTGGACGCGGCGCTGGACGCGGCAGTAGATGCGACTGGCATGGTCGCGGGCTGCTCGGCGGGCTCGGCGCGGGCGTCACCGCACGCGCCGAGGGCGCCGAGGGTTGCGAGGGTTGCGAGGGTTGCGAGGGACGCGAGGGACGCGGTGAGGAGGAGGTCACGGGCGGCCCCACGGAGCGACACACTATTCATAATGAAAGGATAGTTGGGCAGGGAGCGGACGGGAACGGGTGGAGGGTATGGGGGCGGGGGCGGGATTGTGACGGGGCGAATGGGGGTCGGGTAGGGGGAGATGGAATCCACTGATTTCCTGTGACCTGAGTTACAGATGGGGACAGGGGGTCCGGGCCGCCGCAAGGGGTCCGTCTGGTGGTTCTCGCTGTGGCGGTGAGGGTTGCGCCTCCGTTACTGGAGAGTTACCCTACCTTGCCTTCGGTACCCCCCTCTCTCGGGGAGGGGAAGCTGTGGTTGTAGTAGTAGTTGTTCCCGTGCCTCGCTCCCAGCGAGTACGGTTGGTTGCTGGGTGGCGGCACGCGGCGATTGCGTGATCGTCGGATCGGAAAACCCCTTCACGAGGTATGCACATGCTGGAACGAGTCGGGATGCGGAGGCTTGGCGCCTCCATCCTCGCGGTGCTTCTCTCGTTCGCATCACCGGTGGTGTTGTCCGCGCAGAGCGCGGCGACGATCACGGGTAAGGTGTCGAATGAGGCCGGACGACCACTCTTCGGAGCTGGTGTCGGCATTGAAGCGCTTGCGATTCAGGTGGGAACGGGCGAGGATGGCCGTTACACCGTCACAGTCCCCGGCGCTCGCGTTCGCGGGCAGCAGGTGGTGTTGCGCGCGCGGCTCTTTGGTTACGCGCCGCAGGTGAAGTCGATCACGCTGACGGAAGGATCGCAGTCGCACGACTTCGTGCTGAAGACGGACGTGAACCGCCTGAGCCAGGTCGTGGTGACCGGCGTGGCGGAAGGGACCGAGAAGACGAAGATCCCGTTCACCGTTGCCACCGTGACCGCGGCGGATATGCCGGTCCCAGGGGCCAACGCCTTCGCGCAGCTGCAGGGTAAGGTCGCCGGCGTGCAGATCACGTCGACCACCGGCCGCCCGGGTTCTGACCCGGCGATCCTGCTTCGCGCGCCGCTCTCGATCAACGCCTCGGGGCGTGGTCAGGGCCCGCTCATCATCGTTGACGGCATCATCTTCAATGGTGGCATCGCCGACATTAACCCGCAGGACATTGAGAGCGTCGAGATCGTGAAGGGTGCGGCCGCTGCATCGCTCTACGGGTCGCGCGCCGGCAACGGCGTCATCCAGATCGCGACGAAGCGCGGTAAGGGCCAGTCGAACGACGGCATCCGCTTCAACGTGACGACGGAATACGGCCAGTCGGATATCGAGCGCCAGTACGATCTCGCGCGCTCGACCTCGCTCACGATGGACGAGACCTACTCCCGCTATTGCGTCGCCGTCCCGGCGACCGTGGCGACCGGCCAGCCTTCGTGCACCTGGACGACGACGATGGAGCAGGAAGTCCGCCGCGTCAACGACGTCCCAGACGATCTGACGCTCGCCACCCGTACGTTCACGGGCGATATCGGCATCTCGTCGGCTCCCTCGCAGACGATGCTCCGCCACAACTACATGGCGACGCCGTTCCCGCGCACCTACACCCCGATTGACGCCCTCCTCACCAACGGCCAGTTCGTGAATACGAACGTGTCGATGTCGGGACGCATCGGTTCGGCCAACGTTTACGCGTCGCTCAGCAACCTGACCCAGGAAGGCTCGGTCCAGTTCCTGGATGGCTACGTCCGTAACGGCTTCCGTATCAATGCCGATCAGCAGATCGGTGAAGCGTGGACGGTTGGCGCGACGGCCTTCTTCTCCAAGTCGACCTCGGACGGTGCCAACTTCATTGGTGGCAACAACCGCGTCTGGTTCGGTCTCTCGCGTACGCCGGCCTTTGCGAACATCATGGCTCGCGATTCGCAGGGTCGCTTTACCCCACGCCACAACCCGCTCGTGCAGGGTGACCAGAACTACAACCCGGTCAGCGAGGCAATCGGCGCGAAGCAGATCCAAGACGACAGCCGCTTCCTCGGCTCGTTGGCCATTAAGTATCGCCCGGTCACCTGGGCGGATGCGGAGTGGAACTTTGGGTACGACTACGCCGCTAACTGGGGCGAGTTCCTCCGCGACAAGGGGTTCCGCACCACCCCGGGTAACGTGAATCAGCCGCAGGGTTTTTTCAGCCGTTCGAACTCGTTCGGCATCTCGTACAACACATCGTTGAACGTCACGATGCGTCGCCAGCTGGCGGAAGGCCTCAATGGCTCCGTCACGTTGCGCTACCTTTATGAGCAGCAGGACGGCGTGAACGATAACCTCCAAGGCTCGAACCTCGTGCTCGCCGGCCTCAACACCGCCTCCTCGGCGACGCTCAATCAGGCCATCTCGTCGTCGCAGTCGCGCGTTGCGCAGATCGGTCTTTTTATGACCGGTCGCCTTGACTATCAGGGCAAGCTGATTTTCGACGGTCTTATCCGTCGGGACGGTGCCTCGGTGTTCGGTGAGGACAATCGCTGGCAGACCTACGGCCGCGGCTCGGTGCTCTACCGTCCGTCGGAAGAGGCCTGGTGGTTCGCGAAGGACATCGTCAACGAACTGAAGCTCCGCGCCGCAGTCGGTACGGCGGGTAACCGCCCGATCTTCAGCGCGCAGTACGAGACCCTTTCGATCGGCTCGGGCGGCACGCTCACCCCGGCCGGCCTCGGCAACCCGCTCTTGGGCCCGGAAATCATTCGTGAGACGGACATCGGCTTCGACGCCGAGCTCTTTAACCGCATCGGCGTGGAGTTCTCATACATCCAGGCCCGCGCGGAGAATCAGATCCTTCAGGTGCCGGTGCCGTCAGTCGCTGGGTTCAGCAACCAGTGGCGTAACGCCGGAACGCTTGAGAACACGATCATCGAGGGCTCGCTGAACCTGCCGATCCTCGAGGGCTTCCGCGGCTTGACCTGGACGGCCCGTATGGCGTTCGACCAGCCGAAGAGCAAGATCACTCAGCTCGACGTGCTCCCGTACTTCGTGAGCGCCGCTGGCGCCCAGGGTACGGACCAGATGTTCCGCATCGCCGCGGGCAACGATTACGGCGTGATCTTCGGTCGTCAGTTCGTGAAGAGCTGCCTCGACCTGCCGGCCACGTTCCAGGCGCGTTGCGGTGCCAACAAGGAATGGCAGAAGAACGACGATGGCTACGTCGTCTGGACGGGCGCCGGCAACAGCTGGCGGGACGGCATCACGAAGAACCTTCGTAACGCCATCAACCCGACCGCTGACACCCCGTGGGGTGTCCAGGGATTTTGGGGCCAGCCGATGATCATGCGCGACGCTTCGACCTCGGGCCAGGTGAACAAGCTTGGTTCCGCGATTCCGAGCCTCCGTTGGTCAATGGGGCACAACTTCTCCTACGACAAGTTCTCGGCCTACGTGCTGTTTGACGCAGTCCGCGGGCGCTCGGTCTTCAACCTCGTGAAGTCCTGGAACTACGGCGACTTCATGAACGGTGACGTCGACCAGCTTGGCAAGACCGTCGAGACCGCAAAGCCGATCGGTTACTACTGGCGTGCGATGCCGCCCGACGACTCGCGTGGCATCGGCGGCCTGTACGACTTCCTTGGCCCGAACAACAACACGGTCGAAGATGCGTCGTTCGTGAAGCTCCGCGAGCTCTCGCTCGGTTACCGGATCGGCCGCCTCGGCCGCTATGGCGACTGGACGATGAACCTTGTGGGTCGCAACCTGCTGACCTGGTCGGATTACTCTGGGTTTGACCCAGAGACTGGTCTCAGCGGTGGCGCGAACGGCTCGGGCATCTTGAATGCGGCAGACGCGTTCAACTTCCCGAACCAGCGCACCATTACCCTGATGTTCAACGTCGGCTTCTGACGATAGCACCCCGGTGAGTGGCCGGTTCATCGGCCACTCACCGCGGGTCCCCAACTTATGAGGAGCAACAACAAGATGCGATCCATGATTCGCAACCTCGGGGCCCTCGCGCTGGCCGTCAGTGGTATGGCGGCTTGCACGGACAACCTCGCGGTGCAGAACTACAACAATCCCGACCTGGCGCGTGTGTACTCGAATCCAGGCGGTGTCGAAGGCGTCGTTTCGACGCTCTATCGTTCGTTTCATCAGGCCACGCAGGGCTCGGCCGAAGGGCTGAACGCGCAGTCGAAGGTCATGGCCCTGGAGTCGTATGGCCAGGTCGCGAACTTCGGCATGGCCCTTCGCGCGGGCATTCCGCGCGTCTTCATCAACAACCAGCGCGGGAATCAGGTCGCGGGTGGCAACAACGTGAACTGGTCGTCGCTTTCCCGCTTGATGCGTAACGCGGCCACGGTTGCTCAGGCCGTGGATACGTACGTGGCGCGTGGCGCGACGCTCGGCACTGTGGGGCGCGACAGACGCGCCCGTGCCTTCGCCTTCTTTGTGAACGGCATTGCGATGGGCACGCTGGCGTTCGGGTACGACTCGGTCGCCATCGCGACCCCGGCAACCCCGACCTCGGCCATCCCAGAGTTTGTGACGCCGGATGTGGCGGTAGCCGAAGCGCTGAAAATGATCGATACGTCTATCGCGATCATGACGGCGTTGGCGGGCGATGCGAACGCAACGATTCCGACGGATTGGGTGGCTGGACCGGCACTCACCACCGTGCAGTTCATCCAGCTGGCCCGCTCGTACAAGGCGAAGATTCGCGCGGGTGTTGCCCGCACGCCCGCCGAGCGTGACGCAGTGGATTGGGCGGCGGTCGCTGCGGATGCTGCTGCGGGCATCACGGCGAACCATACGATTGCGCTTAACGGGCCCACGGGTTGGACCTCGGGGCTGGATGCCTCGACGTTTATGTCCTCAACCTCCTGGCACCAGATCTCCCTGATGTACAACGGCATGTCGGATACGTCTGGTGCATACCAGGCCTTTATGGCCCTGCCGTTGGCGACGCGCATTGGCATGAACTACGTCGTCGCAACGCCTGACCTTCGCTGGCCGCGCGGTACCACTCGTGCGACGCAGTTTGCGAACTCGACTCTCCCGCTCCCGGCTGGCCGCTATATCGCCAACCGTGACGGTGGTCAGGACCAGCCCGACAACTCAAATCCGTGGGGCACGTCGCAGTACGATCATCGCCGCTGGTGGGCGATTAACACCGCGAACGGCGTTGGTACCTACGTGTTCGTGTCGGCCACGGAAATCGCGATGCTCCGCGCCGAAGCCCTTCTCCGTCCGGGTGCACAGAATAACCCGACCACGGCGATGGGTCTCGTCAACACCTCGCGTACGGCGAACGGACTGTTGGCCTTCACGGATCCGGCTGGTACGGCTCCGGGTGCTGGCGGCTGCGTCCCTCGCCTCCCGAACGGCAACTGCGCATCGTTGCTCGAGGCGATGAAGTACGAGAAGCGCATGGAGACCCAGCTCACGGGTTACATGCAGTGGTTCTTGGATTCGCGTGGCTGGGGCGATCTCGCGCTCGCCACGGCGCTTCACTGGCCGGTGCCGTTCCAGGAAATGGACACGCGCAACAAGCCGTTCTACAACATGCCGGGGACCGGTACGTTGCCGGGCGCAGCAATCGGGACCTACGGGTTCTAAGGTATGAAGAGCAGCGTCCGTCCTCGTAGCAGGCGCAGGCGCGCGGCGATCCAATGGATCGCCCGCGGTGCGCGGGTCATGGGGGCGGTTGCTGTGCTTGTTGGCGCCGCGGGGTGCTTCTCGTACTCCAGAGTGCCGACGACCCAGCCGCTGGTCCAGCAGCAGGCGGAGTTCCGCGTCAATGACGCGGGCCGTGTGCAGCTGGCCGGCCAGCTCGGATCGGGTACGCTCACGGTAGAAGGTCGGGTTGTCCGTCAGGACGAATCCGGCTGGACGTTGCGGGTGTACCGCGTCGCGAACGTGCGCGGCGAGTCGACCACTTGGACTGGAGAAGTGGTGGAGTTGCCGCGGGCGTCGGTTGAGTTGGTGAGCCGGAAAGATTTCAATCGTCAACGCAGCTTGATGGCCGCGGCGACGGTGGCTGGAAGCCTCACGCTTTTTGTACTGACCCGTAACTTGCTCGGTGGTGGTCCGACTCCCGGTACGGATGGGACGGGCTACACCGGTGCGAGCATTCGATTCTGACCTCGTGGGCCACAAGCCCGCTTCTCTCTAAGTACTCTTCGGAGCCCTTCATGCGATTCCTCCGTTACCTGCCTTTGGCAGCCCTCGTGTTCGCTGGCGCGTGCGATGAAAGCGCGTCCGTGACGACCACGAATCGGCCGCCGCTGGCCTTCATTCGCTACGTGCACGCCGTGCCGGACTTCGGTCCCACGGACTTCAAGTTCATGGACGGCCTTGAGTATTCGCCGGCTTACGCCAACGCGGCGTTCCGCTCGATCGGCGTCTATCAGGGTGCCCGCGCTGGTGCGCGTCGCATCAAGGTCTTCCGGAATAGCTCGTTGATTGCCGAGACGCAGCAGGTGCTCGTCGACACGACGCTCAATCTCGCGGCGGACACGTACTATACAATCGTCCACCTCGGCTATGCGACCCCGGCCAACGGGACCCCCGCGCAGCGCTTTGTGGTGCTGACGGACACCCGCCCGGCTGTTGACTTGGGCGTGCACTGGCGTTCAGTGAACGCCGTGATCGGTGCTGGCACCACCAACCAGGACGTCTTCATTGGCGCTCCGGCTGGTGCACCGGCGGCGGCGAACGTTGCTCCGGGCGTTGCCTCAGCCTATGCGGCGCGCGCGGTTGGTACCTTCGCGATTCACACGGCGGCGACAACCACTCTGGTCTCGCTCGCCAACGCAACGCCGTTCGCTGGCGTGGCAGGCACCGTGTCCGCGAATCCGGTCGGCGGCTTCGGCGTCGCCGGCACTGCGTTCTCGGCGTTCCACTTCCCGCGCTCGACGGTTGGCAGCCTTGCCCCGCAGACCGCGGCCTTCACCGCGCAGTCGATTACGATTGTCGTCGATCGTCAACCGCCGGCCACCGTTCCGAACTAAGAACGACGTGTCAGCAGGTGTAGGGAAGCATCAGACCGCGCGGGGCTCTCAAGTGAGAGTCCCGCGCGGTGTGCTTTTCCTGGCAGCGCTCGCGCTCGCCGGGATTGGCCTCCTGCGTTCAACGACGCTGGAGGCCCAAGTATTAAAGGGGCGCATTATAAGCTCCGAGTCGCGTTCGCCGCTGGCCAATGCGACCGTCGAGGCGCTTGATAGCCTGCGTCGTGTCATCCGATCGGCGCGTACAGACACGCTCGGCGCATTTCTAATGGTGTTCGAGGGGGATGGCGAGTTCCGCATCCGCGTGCGTCGGATCGGCATCGAGCCAACGCTCACGGATCCGCTTCGCTTCGCTGGGCGCGATACGGTCGATCTCGATCTCCTCGTTGACGAGCGTCCCGCCGTTATCGAGGAAAGTCGCGTCACGGCCACTCGAAGCGTGCTCACCGAGGAGCGACTCCAGAACGCGCGTTCGCGCGGCTGGCGTCTGTTCCCGCCCGAGCGCGTCACGGTGATGCGTGAGCGCGCCCTGAGTCTCGATCAACTGTTGCGCTCACTGGGGATGGCCAACGTGCTCATCTCGCAGAACTGCATTCGCAGCCTGGTGACGAATGGCTGCATGACGGTCTTCATGGACGATCAGTACTTCGGCCAGGTCGGCTTTTCCGCGATCAATGTGCGGGACATCGAGTTCATTGCGGTCATTGGACCCACCGAGGCGCTCACCACGTACGGCAATCGCGCGCAGCACGGCGTCGTGATGCTCTACACGACGCGTCCTGACGATCGACGGTTGCGACGCCCCTGATGCGCCTCGTCTTCCTCCTCGCGGCGCTCCTGCTGCCGCCGGGGTTGATGCCCGCCGTGATTGCGGCCCAACAACCCCAGCAACCCCAGCAACCCCAGATTCCCTCCGCTCCAATCGGCTTCGTCAGCGACTTCGCGGGCGTGATTGATCCTGCTCGGGCTGCGCAGATGACGCGCCTGATCGAGATCGTCCAGGCGGGCTCGCAGGGTGAGATCGCCATCGTGACGCTCGCCGACATCGCGGGGCGGGATGCCGGCGATATCGCCTTGGAGATTGGCCGCGCGTGGGGGGTCGGCTCAAAGGCGGGCATTGGCGATCGTGCGCGCAACGCGGGCATCATCGTGCTGCTCGTGCCGAAGGCCACGAGCAGCGACGGCAGCGGGCATATCGCCATCAGCGTGGGGCAGGGCGCCGAGGGATTCATTCCCGATGCCGTGGCCGGCGACATTCGCCGCGAGGCGACGCCGCTGCTCGCCGCCGGCGACTACGGCGCTGGACTCGCGCTGATTACGGCGCGACTCGCTGAGCGATACGCGGCGGAGTTCGGCTTCTCGCTTGATTCGACGCTTGTCCCTAAAAAATCGCGGCGGCAGCGAGAGCAGGGCATCCCACCGGTTGTGTTTATTATCGCGTTCTTTATCCTGCTTTCAATTATGGGCGGAGGCGGCCGCGGTGGTCGCGGGGGTCGAGGCCGTGGGTTTGGGGCGCTGCCTTTTCTGATAGGTGGCGGTGGGTTTGGTGGTGGTGGCGGTGGTGGTGGGTTCGGCGGCGGTGGTGGATTCGGTGGATTCGGTGGCGGCGGCGGATTCTCGGGCGGTGGCTCGAGTGGGAGCTTCTAAATGGCGAAACTGAAACTCGCGGAGTTCACGGGGCAGCTCACTAAGGCCTTCGGCGACGATCTCACGGCGGTGGTGCTCTACGGCTCGGCCGTGGGGCGCACAGATCCTGATCGGGGTGACGATCGCAATCTCCTCGTCATCGTGAAGGGGATGCCTTCGTCCGCGCTTCGTGCGGCCGCGGCCTCTGCTGGAGCGTGGCAGGCCGCGGGGAATCCTGCGCCGCTGATTCTCACCGAAGCAGAGTGGCGCTCGAGTCGCGACGTCTTTGCGATGGAGCACGCGGATATCGGGGCACGCCACGAGGTGCTGGCGGGGGCATTGCCTGCGGTGCCGGCGCCGACGAGCGAGGACCTGAGGCGCCAGTTGGAGTTCGAGGCGATGGGTGCCCTCATTCATTTCCGGCGGGGGATCTTCGCCTGCGCCGGTGATACGGCGCGAGAACTCCAACTGCTCACGGCCTCCAAGGGCACCGTGGTGGTGCTCTTCCGCGCGCTGCTGCGGGTCCATGGCTCGCCTGTTCCGGCTGACGCCGCCGGGGTGATTGACGCCGTGGCGGCGCGCGCCGGCTTCGACGCGGTCCCATTCCTCGCGGTGGTGGCGCACGCGGCCGGCGGAAAGGCGATCGCGAAGTCGGACGCCGATGCGGTGCTGACGGCGTACCACGATGGGCTCAGGCGCTTCGTGGCCCATGTGGATGCCATGGTGCACCCTGATGCTCCGGCACTGGACTGACGGCGCAGGGGAGCGGAAGTCGCAATCGAGTGACACTCTGCGCATGATTTCTCGTAATATCCTACAGACCCTCAACGGAGTCGCTGAATGAAGAAGCTGATGCTGCTCGTGCTGCCGCTGGTGCTTTCCGCTTGCGGATACAACACGATTCAGACGATGGACGAAACGGCCGCTGCGGCGCGCCAGCAGATCGAAGTACAGCTCCAGCGTCGTGCAGACCTTGTGCCGAACCTGGTGGCGACGGTGAAGGGCTATGCGGCGCAGGAGGAGCAGATCTTCACGGAGGTCGCGAATGCGCGCGCGCGGTTGGCCGGCTCGGTCTCGGGTGGCAACATGGGCGAGATGGCCGATGCGAATCAGGCGATGACTGGGGCGCTCGGACGGCTGCTCGTGATCACGGAGAACTATCCGCAGCTCAAGAGCGATCAAAACTTCCTGCGTCTGCAGGACGAGCTGACGGGAACAGAGAACCGGATTGCGGTGTCGCGCACCGATTACAACAACTCGGTGCGGGATTACAACGCGTATATCCGGAAGTTTCCGGCGGTGTTGACGGCGAAGGTGACTGGGGCGAAGGCGAGAGAGTATTTCGAGGTGTCGAATGCGGCGAATCTTGAGGCGCCGAAGGTCGCGTTCTAAAGACGGTCACCACGAAGGGCTCCGAAGGTCGCGTTCTATAGACGGTCACCACGAAGGCACGAAGGGCTCCGATCCGCTGTTGGGATTGGAGCCCTTCGGTTATTTCTGGTGGTGTTTGGGTTTGAACTGCTAACTACCAACTGCTGTTCTACCGCGGAGGCACGGAGGCACGGAGAACTGCGGTGGCAGAGTTTGGGGTGCTGCTCGGATTTGAGAATATTTTTTGGGGAACGGAGCGTGCGTTCGCGCTCCGATGCCAAGTACGCATCGGAGCCCTTCGTGCCTTCGTGGTGAATTGCGTGGCCCGCTACGGCTGCGGCGTCGCGTCCAGCAACACGTACGTCAGCGGATCTACCGGCTTCCCGTTCACGTGGATTTCGTAGTGCAGGTGCGGCGCCGTGGAGAGTCCGGTGGACCCGACGGCCGCGATCAACTGATTGCGCGTGACCTGCTGGCCGAGGCTGACGGCGAGGCGGGAGCAATGGGCGAAGCGCGTGCGGATGCCGTTGCCGTGATCGATCTCCACGACCAATCCGTAGCCCTGCTCTGTCCCCGCGCGCACCACGCGGCCGGCCGCCGGCGCAACAATCGGCGTGCCCGTCGGCGCGGTGACGTCGATACCCTCGTGCGGGCGGTTCTCGTGGAGAATCGGATGGAAGCGGCTCTGGGAGAACTGACTCGTGAGCCATCCCGCGGTCGGCATGATGCTTGGCGTGTTCGCGAAACGCTTGAAGTTGTTCTCGAGCGTATCCGAGACATCACGGAGCCCATTGGCGAGATTACTCGCACGGGAAATCATCCCCTCGATGTCTGGGCGCGCGCTCCAGCCGAGTCGCCCGAGAAAGGGGCGCCGACTCGTCGGGACCTCGGACGGCGTCAACGTGGTCGGGAGCGCTGTCGGAAGCTCGGTTGGGAACTCGGTGCTGCTCGCCGCGGCCACGACTCCCGCTGGGGCTGTGCCGCCAGAGTCCGACATCGCCGAAACTTCAGTGGGGAGGCCAGCGAGCATTCGCATCTGTTCTTCGCGTGAGGCGATGGAGCGCAGCGTGTCATCGAGGACCAAGAACCGTCGCTCGATTGCTGTGATATCGGCCAGCAGCGCCTCGTTCTGCTTGGCGACGATGCGGGCCCCTGGAGTGCCCCATGGTGTGAAGAGCACCACCACGGCCCAGCCGACCAAGAGGACACCGACGCCGCCCGTCCACGCGAGGGCGCGGAACACCCAGCCGGGGAGCGAAAGGGTCTTGGCGGCTGCATTGCGGGGAGGGACCAGAACAACGGTCCAGCGGCGGTGGTCGGACATCCGTGAAAACTAAGGGATTCCGGGCGGGCGGGGAGGCGGGGCGGGGAGCCGGGAGCGGGAGCCGTCAGGAGGACGGCGGGCTGGCAGGCCGCGGGCTGAGTCCGCTAGGTCGTCTTGGGCGGCTCGGGTCGCGGGAAGAGCCCCTCGCCCTTCGCCACTTTCCACCCCGTGCAATCCAACGATTCGGCTGCCGCGAATCGCACTGCATCCGCCCGTCCTGGGCCGCCCAGTGCCTCCCAGAGGGCCTGCGCCTTGGTGGGCATGAACGGGGCCAGATAGACCGCCTGGCGCCCGAGTTGGCGCATCAGCGCGGCCAGCACACGCTCCAACTCGCCGCGCGCTGCCGGATCCTTGGCAAGCACCCACGGCTTGGCATCCTGGATCGCCTGATTCGCCCGCGCGACGGTGCGAAAGATGGCCTCCAGCGCCTCGTGCACTAAGAAGCCGCGTGAGCCGTCGAGCGCCGTGCGCGCCTCGGCGTAGTCGGCGCGGTCGGCGATATCGGTCGGGCCCTCGGCGCCGGCGGGGACGATGCCGTCGCAGTACTTCTCCACCATCGCGGTGGTGCGGCTCGCCAGATT
>JAYTDH010000075.1:0-2240 GCA_043736095.1 Gemmatimonas sp. | reverse complement strand
ACCTATTTGTTGATGATCTCCTCAAGCAACTTCGCCACCCGCGGATCCCGCGACTGACTCAACCAGAAGATCGCCTGACGCCGCAGCTCGCGGTCCGGCTCCCTGCGCGCGATGTCGAGCAACTTGTCGAGTGCCGGCGCATCCTTGCGCTGCGAGAGCGTGAAGATCACCTGCTCACGCAAGTCCGTGTCGTCGCCGGCCGTGTCGTAGATGTCCGCCAAGTCCTTCGCCGGCGCGCCGCCCTGCCCGGCCCAGAAGAGCGCCGACTTGCGAAGGTCCGCGTCGAGCGACCGGTCCTTCGCACGATCCAACAGGAAGCGCGTGTTCTCCGGCGACCGGCTCTGCGAGAGCGAGAAGAGCACCTTCTCCTTCGCCTCATCGTCGCTCAGCATCGAGAAGACCTCACGCAGCGCGGCCGCATTCGCGGGGTTCCGTGCCTGTCCGAGCCAGAAGATCGCTTCGCCGCGCACTTCGTCGTCCACGTCGCGGCGGCGGATGAAGTCGCGCAGGATCGCCTGCGAGCGGTCGGACCGCCCCTGTGCCAGCGAGAAGACCGCCTTCTTCTGCAGTTCGGTGTCGTCCTCGCGGAGCAGTATCTGCTCGAGCACCTCGGTCGCGCGCTCGCTGCCCGTCTGCGAGAGCCAGAAGACCGCGTCCTCGCGCGTGGGCCGATCCGGATCGGTCTTCGCGACCTCGAGCAGGATGTCTACCGCTTCGTCGGTCCGCTGCTGCGAGACGAGGAAGACCGCCTTCCGCCGCAGGAGCTCCGAGCACTTGTCGCGGCGCTGCAGGACCTTCTTGAGGATGGGGAGCGCCTGCTCGGCGTTGAGTTGCATCATCGCGTTCAGCGCTTCGATGCGTTCGTCGTCCACTGCGCTCTCGCACCCGGGCGGCACGTCCGAGTCACGCTCACCGCGCATCTCCAGGCGCGCCTCCGCGAGGCCACGACGTGCCTCGGCGAGCCCGCGTCGCATCTCGGGTTCGGCGCGCGCCAACGCCCGTCGAATGTCCGGCTCCGCCCTCGCGATCTCGGCTGATGCCGCAGCCATCGCGTCAGCCACGCCCGCGACCGTCGCCTCCGCGATCGCCGATGCCATATCGGCCACCGACGCAGCAGCGTCATGGTCGCCAGCGCGCGCGAGTCGTCCGTTCACACGAGCGAGCAGCGTGCTCGACTCGCCCGAGACGTGTGTCGTCGCCTTGGGGTAGTCCGCCTTCTGTCGCTCCAGCGCCACCGCCGCGCGCCGCAGGTCGGACTGCCGCCCGAGTCGCTGCAGTGCGAACGCTTCCCAGTAGAGCGCGTCGCCCGCGTACGCAGAGCGAGGGTAGCGCGCGACGATCTCACGGAACGCGTCGGCCGCTTCCTGCCAGGCCTCGTCCGAAATCGCGATGCGGGCGCGCCGCCAGAGCGAGTCGGCGGTGTCGCGCGGGGCCCAACTCGCGGCCGGGATGAACGGGTCGGCAACGGTTACGCCGGTCGCGACCGGGTGCGACGGCACGATGGCCGCGCCAGTGGCGAGCGCGGTGATCAGCGAGAAGGTCAACAGTTTCATCGGGTCTACCTCAGGTTCCGGTCGCGCCAGAGCGCAACCGCGTCAGGATCTGTGTCTTCTGGAGCGTACGGTCGAGCATCGCGCGATCCTCGACGGTGCGGCCGGAGCGCTGCACCAGTTGCACGAGGACCGTCTCGAGGTCTTCGAGCAGACGACGGCGCACGGGATCGTCACCCGCGGGAGAGTCGAGCAGGAGCCGCGTGTTGGTGAGGATGTCGCGCGCCCAGCGTCCGGTAAGGGAATCGAGCGCGGCGTCGCCCGGCATCGCCGACACGACAGCCACGAGCGCCTCGGCGCGCGTCAGGTGCTGCTGCGACGCGGCGGAGTAGGTGGCGGAACCGCCGTTGCGCTGTGCGTACGGATCGAGCGTCGGTGCGTCAGCACGCACAGCGGCCCGAACATCAGCACCCGCCGCAGACGACAGACGAACGGCGTCGCGTCGGGGAGTGCCGACCGGAGTCGTGGAAGCGCCGACGTTCGCGGAGGCCTCCGTGAGACCGTTGGTGCCGGTCGCCGGAGCCGCGCCGCGAGTGCCCAGCGCCTGCGACGCCGCGACGGCGAGCGAGTCCACCGCGGGCACGGTCCCCATCTCCCGAGCGATCATGTACCGACCGATGCCGAGTCCGAGCAGGAGCGTGGCGGCCATGCCGATCCAAGGAGCGGCAAGCACCCAGCGGCGCGGCCGCG
>JAYTDH010000074.1:0-4295 GCA_043736095.1 Gemmatimonas sp. | reverse complement strand
GAATACCTCGGCGGCGCGCTCGAAAAGCCAAAGCGTCCGTTCATTGCGATTCTTGGCGGCTCAAAGATCTCGGGGAAGATTGACGTTATCGAGGCGCTGCTACCAAAGGTCGACGGCATCCTCATCGGCGGCGCGATGGCCTGCACGTTCTACAAGGCGATGGATCTTGAGACCGGGAAGTCGCTCGTCGAACCGGATCGGATTGAGATGGCGGCCGACCTGATTGAGCGCGCGGGGTATCGCCTCACACTCCCGCACGACGCGATGGTCGCACCGGCGATCGCCGAGGGGAGTAAGGCTCATGCCGTGAAGCGCGATGCGATTCCGGCGAATGAAGCGATGCTCGACATCGGTCCCGACTCGGCGATTAGCTACGCCCGCGCGATCGCGGCGGCGAAGACTATCATCTGGAATGGACCGATGGGCGTGTTCGAGACACCCCCGTTCGATCAGGGCACGAATGCCGTCGCCCAGGCCATGGTGGAGGCCACGAAGAAGGGCGCCACGACGATTGTCGGCGGCGGCGATTCGGCGGCCGCGGTCGAGGCGGCGGGACTCGCCTCGGCGATGTCGCACGTCAGCACCGGAGGCGGGGCCTCGCTGGAGTTCCTCGAGGGGAAGGTCCTCCCCGGGGTGGCGGCGCTCGATCAGGCGTGATGCGGGGTTAAGATTCACCTCGGCACGACCTCGGCACGAAGGGCAGCAGTGATCACCCGAATCGGCACCAAGAAATGAAGTCGCTCGTATTCGCCGCCAACTGGAAGATGAATCAGGCCCCCGCCGATGCGGAGGCCTTCATGCGCACCTTTATCGCGCAGTATGCGCGCCAGCAGGATCGCCGCGTTCTCATCTTTCCCCCGGCCGTGTCGATGCATGTGGTCGTCGCCGCCGCCGAGCGTCGATCCGATCTCGCCGTGGGTGTGCAAAACATCCACTGGGAGGACAAAGGCGCCTTCACTGGCGAGACGTCGGCGTCGCTCGCGCGCGGGGCCGGTGCGCGCTATGCGCTCGTGGGCCATTCAGAGCGTAGGCACGTCTTTGGCGAGACGGACGAGGAGAGCGGCAAGAAGGTCGCGGCCGCGTTAAAGGCGGGAATCATTCCTCTTATCTGCGTGGGGGAGTCGACTGCCGAGCGAGAAGCGGGTTCGACCCTCACCGTCGTTGTCCGGCAGCTCCGCGCCGCGGTCGCGCTAATTGATCCCGCGACCATCGCGACCCTGATGATCGCGTACGAGCCCGTCTGGGCGATTGGCACCGGGAAGACGGCGACCCCGGCAGATGCCGCGGAGGTCCATGCCGCGATTCGTGCCGAGCTCGTGCGCCTCACTGGTGAACGCGCGGGTGCCGTGCCCATCCTCTACGGCGGCAGCGTGAATCGCGCCAACGTCGAGAGTCTCATCGCCGTTGAGGACGTAGACGGCGTGTTGGTTGGCGGCGCGAGCCTCGACGCCGACCAGTGGTTGACCATCTGCCGCAGTTGACCGGACGCGCTAACTCCGGTATTCTTCAAGGCTTACCTCGTCTGTCACACCATCAGGATCTGCCGTGTATACGTTCCTCCTCGTCCTTCTCATCATCGATGCGCTCGTTCTCGCCGCCGCCGTGCTTCTGCAGGCCGGCAAGGGCGGTGGCCTCGCCTCGAGCTTCGGCGGTACGTCGTCGTCGTCCGATTCGCTCCTCGGCACGCGTCAGGCTGGCAACATCCTGACCAAGACGAGCTGGTGGGCCGGCGGCATCTTCATCGCGCTCGCCTTCGTGCTTCAGGTTATGTCGAGCCGCTCGCGCGTCCCGACCTCGATTCTCGATCAGGCACTGACGCCCGCTGCGGCCACGGTGCCGAGTGCGGCCCCGGCGCCTGAGCAGGGCGTGCAGTCTGCGGTGCCGCTCCAGAGCGCCCCAACATCGCCAATCGTCCCCACGACCCCGCCGCCGCAGCCGTGACCATGAAGATCTCGTACGACGAAGCAGGGTTCCTCCTCCTCGAGGACGGGACCCTTTTTCTTGGGCGGTTGCATGCGCCGCTTCCGCACGCCTCAGTGGCCGAAGTCGTCTTCACGACCGGTATGAGCGGCTATCAGGAGACCTTCACCGATCCGTCGTTTCGTGGGCAGATCGTCGTGATGACGGCGCCGATGATTGGCAACTACGGCGTGAACTCCGAGGACACGGAGTCAGAGAAGCCCCAGATCGCCGGGGCGATTGTGCGCGAACTCTCGGCGTCGTATTCGAACTGGCGCGCCGAACAGGGGCTCGGCCCCTGGCTCGCCGCGTCGCAGGTACCAGTGCTCTCTGAGGTTGATACGCGTCGTCTGACGCGACATCTGCGCACGATGGGCGTGATGCGCGGCCTGATCGGTGCGGGTGTCGAGCCCACCGCGGCGCACAAGGCCGAACTCGCGGCCTGTCCGTCGATGGCCGGACTCGATCTCGCGTCGCGCGTCTCCACGCCGGAGACTTATGAGTGGGGGAATGCCGGCGCGGCGCATCATATCGTCGCGTACGACTACGGCATCAAGCGCAACATCCTCCGCATGTTCGAGGAGCGCGGATGCCGCATCACAGTGGTGCCGTCGACGATGCCGGCGAAGGACGTCCTCGCGATGCAGCCCGATGGCGTATTCCTCTCGAATGGTCCGGGCGATCCCGAGGCGGTTGAGTACGCGCCCGCGGCGATTCGCGAGATCGTGGACGCTGACGTGCCTGTCTTTGGCATCTGCCTTGGCCATCAGCTGCTCGGCATCACCTTCGGGGGGCGCACGATCAAGCTTCCCTACGGGCACCGAGGCGGAAATCACCCCGTACAGGACCTCGCGACGGGGGAGGTGCTCATTACCTCGCAGAACCACGGGTTCGCGGTGGAGGGCACCAGAGAGGGGATTCCTGGGGCTCCCGAGCTCGAGGTCACGCACCTGAACTTGAATGACGGCACGGTCGAGGGCCTGCGGCATCGGACCAAGTCAGTCTTTGGGGTCCAGTACCATCCCGAAGCGGCCCCAGGGCCACACGACGCTGTCCCGCACTTCGACGAGTTCATCGGGGCGCTCATCCCGGCGCGGTGACGTATTCGGTGACGCCGCGGCAACCGCTTGACACTAAAGCGGTAACGTCATAAGATTTCATCACTTACGCCCTCCGGGCCGACACCAAATCCCCGCATGTCGATGACCAAAGCCGATCTCGTGGAGCAAGTCACGGAGGCCATTTCCCAGACGTCTGGGCCAATGATCTCCAAGAAGGACTGCGCCCGCGTGGTGGACACCTTCCTTGACGCGATTAAAGACGCGCTCAAAGAACAGAAGAACATCGAGGTCCGCGGATTCGGCACCTTTAAGATTCGCAACCGAAAGACGCGCATGGCGCGGAATCCACGGACCGGTGCTCCGGTTGAAGTCTCGGCCCGACCAGTGCCGGTGTTCAAGCCCAGTAAGGAGTTACGCGCGCTGGTGGCCGATCTCGAACTGCTTCCAGACGAGGCAGACTGACGACGGTCTGGGGTGCGCGGGAAGCTGCGGGCCATCCTTGATTCGGTTGTTGATGTCATTGCGGCGACGCCTTTTGGGGCGTCGCCGCTCGTGCTTTCTCCGGTGTATTCTTCGGCCATGACTCACCGCGTCCTCCTTTTCGCCTCTTGGTCCGACGCACTCGGCCCACAAGTGGACGTGGACCTCCCAGCAGGCGCGAAAGTATCGGACCTGCTGGCCGACCTTACGGCGCGGGCCGAGGGCAAGACCCTCCCGCGGCCTCTCGTTGCGGTGAATCATCGCTATGCACGCGCTGATGTCGTCCTCGCGGCTGGGGACGAAGTGGCGATCATTCCGCCCGTGGCGGGGGGCTGATCGTGCGCACTGCGCTCGTGGAGCACGCGCTCGATCCTGCCGCGCTACTGGCCGAGGTCGCGGACCACGCGACGGGCGCCAGCACGATCTTCGCCGGTACGGTGCGCCGCACCAATCAGGGGCGCGAGGTCACGGGCATCGACTACTCCGCCTACGCACCGATGGCTGCACGCGAGTTGGCGACAATCGTCGCGGAAGCGGCCGAGCGGTTCGGCACGCCGCATATCGTGGTGGAGCATCGCCTCGGGACGCTTACGCTCGGTGAGGCGAGCATCGTGATTGCCGTCGCGCACGCACGTCGCACGCCGGCGATGGACGCGCAGCGGTTTCTGATTGAGGAGATCAAGCAACGTGTGCCGATTTGGAAACGCGAGCACTACGCCGATGGTGAGCGCTCGTGGGTGGACAACCTTGGGGGCGCCGTGAGTGCGGCGCCTGATGCGGTCGAGTCCCGATGAT
>JAYTDH010000073.1:0-4778 GCA_043736095.1 Gemmatimonas sp. | reverse complement strand
TGCAGATTCTCGATCATCACGATGGCCGCATCAATCATCGCGCCGATAGCAATGGCAATCCCGCCAAGCGACATGATGTCCGCGCCGACGCCGACGTACCGCATCGCCAAGAACGCCATCAAGATGCCGACCGGGAGCGTCAGGATGGCGACCAGCGCCGAGCGAGCGTGCAAGAGAAAGACAATACAGACGAGGGCGACGACCAGACTCTCTTCGAACAACTTGAATCGTAGGTTCGCGATGGCGCGTTCAATCAAGTCGCTGCGGTCGTAGACCGGGCGGATCACCACACCTGGCGGTAGGCCCGGCGCGATGGCCGCTAGGCGCTCCTTCACGCGCTCGATGGTCGTCAGTGCATTCTCGCCGAAGCGCATCACGACGATTGCCCCCACCGCATCCCCGCGCCCATCGAGCTCGGCCACGCCGCGACGTACTGCGGGGCCGACGCCCACGCGTCCAATATCCGCGACGCGGATGGGCGTGCCGGCCGCCGTCGCGTCGACTACGACATTTTCGATGTCCGCAAGCGATTTGAGATAGCCGAGTCCGCGCACCATGTACTCGCGCTCGGCGAGTTCAACGACCATCGCGCCGATGTCTGCGTTGGCATTCTGAATCGCTTGCATTACGCGTGTCACGGGAATCCGGTAGGCCTGCAGCTTGGCCGGGTCGAGATCCACTTGGTACTGCTTCTCGAAGCCGCCGATGGTCGCGACCTCGGAGACCCCAGACACGGCGGTCAGTTCGTACCGGAGGTACCAGTCCTGCAAGGCGCGGAGCTCGGAGAGATCGAGCCGCCCGGTGGTGTCTTCGATCGCGTACTGATAAATCCAGCCGAGTCCGGTGGCGTCTGGGCCGAGCGTGGGTGACACGCTGGCGGGAAGCCGTCCTTTCAGGCCGTTCAGATACTCGAGGACGCGGCTGCGTGCCCAGTAGAGGTCGGTGTCGTCGTCAAAGATCACATAGACGAATGAGACGCCGAAGTAGGAGTAGCCGCGAACCACCCGGGCACCCGGCACCTTGAGCATCTCGGCGGCAATCGGGTACGTGACTTGGTCCTCGATAATCTGCGGCGCCTGCTCGTTGAACTCCGTCTGGACGATGACCTGCACATCGCTGAGATCCGGAAGCGCCTCGAGTGGGGTCCGGCTGAGCGCCACGATGCCCGCGACGGTGACGGCGACGGTAAAGAGCACGACGAGGAACTTGTTTCCCACCGACCACGCAATGATGTGCTTCAGCATGGTGGCATCCTCAGTTGTCGCGATTGTCGGGATCCTTGACAGGCATCCCCGCCATTCCGCCGAGGGCGGATCCGAGATTCGATTCGGCGTCGATGAGGAACGTCGCTGAGGCAACGACCGTCTCGCCTACCGTAAGCCCCGACACGACGGTCACGCGCGTATCGGTCGCCGGTCCGCGGACGATCTCGCGTGGCTCCAGCATTCCATCAGCGCGTCGTACGAAGACAAGATCGCGCCGACCTGTGGAGAGCACGGCGGACCGCGGGACATGGAGGACCGGCGTCGCGCTGCCGGCGTCGATTCGGACGGTCGCATACATCCCGGGACGCAAACGACCATCGGCGTTGGCGAGCTCCACGCGAATCCGCGTCGTCCGCGTGTCACTGCTCACCGTTGGTTGCAGGAAGCCGATCCGGCCGCGGCGGGGCTGCCCCGGCAACGCCTCGATGTCGATGTCCACCATCTGCCCGACACGAATGAGCGGAAGGTCCTGTTCGAACACCTCACCTTCCACCCAGACGTTCGTCAGGTCGGCGATGCGATAGAGAGCGTCACCGGCCATGAAGCGCTGCCCCTCGAGCACGGACTTCTCGACAACGACGCCATCGTAAGCGGCGTGAATCTCGAGCGTCCTGAGAATTTCGCCACCACCCTCCACGCGATTGACTTGCTCTTCCGGCACATCCCAGTTGAGCAGTCGCTGCCGCGCGGATCTGCGCATCTGCTGCGCCCCCTGTCGCGTGATCGAATCTGAACCGGCGACGTCGCGTACCAGGCGGCTGGCCAACGCTAACTCCTCTTGCGCGCTGACGAGCATTGGCGAGTACGTCGAGAGGAGCGGCTCGCCAGCGCGCACCGTTTGGCCGGTGAAGTCCACGAACAATCGCTCCGCCCAGCCGTCGAATTTCAGACTCACCGTGCGCACGCGAGTCTCGTCATAGACGACCTGTGCGACCGCGCGGATCTCCTGCGCCAGCGTGCCTCGCTCGACCGTGGCGTATGTCACACCGATGCGCCGTGCCTGCTCGTCGCTGAGCATCACCGGCTGCGCCTCGGGGAGCGTCGCCGCGGCGCCGTGCGCGTGCCCTGCGGCCTCAACATCCGGCGCGGGCTCACGGGAGCCCCACCATGCGGCGAACACCGCGACGGCGAGTACCGCGAGCGCGAGCAAAATCGCGCGCCAACGCGCGAGGCCACGCGTGCGCCGTGGTCCGAACACCTCATCCTCCGCCGCTGCGGGGCCGGTTGCTGCGGGGCCGGTTGCTGCGGGGCCGGTTGATTCGTGGTCAGCGCGCATCAGCGATTCCCTCCCGACGACGGCCGGCTGGAGTGTGGGTCAAAGAGTTCACGTCCGAGCAGCATCTCGAGTTCGGCCAAGGCCATTCCCTCGGCTGCCTCGAGGGCGGCCAGTTCCTGCTCGTAGCGATTGACGGTCATCTGGTCGTCGAGGACGGTCATCAGGTTAGTGCGTCCCACTCGATACGCCGCCAGCGATGCAGTGACCGTCGCGCGCGCCTGGGGCAAGACGGTGCTGCGATACAGCGTCTGCAGGTTCCGCGCACGCTGCCACTCGACGTGCCACTCGCCGACCTGCGCCCGGGTCTCAGCGCGCATCGCGCCGAGATCGGCGGCGGTCATCGCACGCATTGCCTCCGCTTCGTCGCGCATGCGCAACTGTCGGCTCCCCGCGAAAACCGGTAGAGACGCACCGACCATCAGGCTCGCCATGCGTTCCACACCGCCCATCCCCGCGCGTTGCCCGTATTGCACGCCTAACTGGAGGTCCGGCCAGATCTCCCGGCGGGCCAGGCGGATGTCGGACTCGGCGGCCGCGAGCTCAGCCCGTCCGGCTCTCACCATCGGGCGATCGTCCGCCGCGTGGCGCGTCAGCGAGTCGATGGCACCGAGAGAGTCTGGAAACACGGGCAACACGACGCTGGGCATCGTCGAATCGACCGGCTGGTCCAGCAGGCCGCTGAGCCGAGCCAACTGCGCGAGGCGCATCGCGCGCATCGCGATGATCTCTTCGTCCATTCGCGCGACCGCGACGCGGGCCTTCAGTACATCCGCCTGCGCGGTCTCACCGACGCGATACATCGCATCAACCGTGGCGGCCACGTCCTCCATCAAGCGTCGCGTGGCGAGGGCGATGGTGAGAGCGCGCTCGGTACGATAGACGTCGTAGAACGCCGCCGCGACGAGGCGGCGAATCTCCCAGCGCATCTCCGTGGCACGCTCGCGCGCCGCCGTCGCGCGCGCGTCCGCCGCGTCGCCCGCGAATCCGAGCTTCCCTGGCGTCGGGAGCATCTGCATCACCTGCACCTGCGTCATCCCCAGCGGGTCCATCTCAGCGAAGCCTGGGAGTTCGCGGTTCATCAGGCCGAGTTGCAGCTGGGGATCTGGCGGTCGCCTCGCTCCCGGCGCCCGCGCACGCACGGCGTCCGCGAGGGCAGCAGCGGCGGCGATGCGGGGGTTGTCGCGGTCGGCTCGCGCGTAGACGGCCCCGAGACGTGTGTGGACCGTGTCGGATGTCGCCTGCTGCGCCGCAAGCGGGATTGGGTTGACACACAGCGACACCGCAAGCACGAGCGCGAGCATGAGCGCGAGCATGAGCGCGAGCATGGAAAGGGCTGCGCTGGTGCCGGCGCCGTGGACGTGAACGTGAACGATTGTCGCGGGTGAATCCTTTGTCACCGGTGTCCTCCAAAGCTGTGCGGCTCGCGTCGACGGGAGAGCGCTCCGTTGCCTGGGCAGGCCTGCGGCGGTGGCGACGTGGTGTGCAAAAGTTGGTCATTGGCGAGAGAGGTTCCCATCCGGCCGTTGCTGATTTTATGTCAGGTAAAACCTTTCGTCTCGACCGTCAATCACGCGCGTGAAGGAGCATGATCGTGACGAGCGTCGCGAGTTCCCACCACAGCGCGTCAGCATCCACAAAGCCGAGGCGCACCACCCAGGTCTCTAATGCAGGACCGAACCAGTCGGAGCCAGTGAACTGCGGCGCCCGATACCCTAGCAGTCCTTAGCAGTCCTTAGCAGTCCTTAAGCAGTCCTTGGATGTGCTCCGACCAGACGACGACAGGAACCGTGAGCGCGAGGGAGGATTGCGAAACATCTCCGGGCTGTGGCCTGCGTGCTGGTCGTGGCCTTCGCGCTGGGCTGCCGTAGCGCCGGCATCATGGCCAGCGTGCGCACTGTCCGATTGCGGACTGTCCGATTGCGGACTGTCCGATTGCGTCGTGGCGTGGGAATGCGCCTTGTGAGAGTCGTCGTCGGTGCTCATGGCCTGTCTCCGCGCGACCGCGGCTCACCAGCCGCGAACACTAGTGTTCCCCAATGCGTGTCCCAGTCGGCGCCGGACGCTGCGTCGGCCTGCGTGACGTGTACGGTGCGAAGGCTCCACATCCCTCGACGGGTGATGACGAGCCGTACGAGCCCGTCACGATCTGGTAGCAGCGAGACCGTCTCCCCCGCGTGATCGGGCGTGGCGTGGCCGCCCTCCGGGGCGGCCTCGACATCTGCGTCGAGGTCCGCGAC
>JAYTDH010000072.1:0-2313 GCA_043736095.1 Gemmatimonas sp. | reverse complement strand
CAAACCCTGGCGCGAATCGCTTGACACATCGCTTGAGACAGGCCTCCCTCCCGGGTAACTTTCATGGTTCGCGTCCCGTCTGCTTCTCTTCCCGCAATTTTGAATGCCGTTGTATGAGTTTCGCTGCCCCGAAGGGCATGATTTCGAAAAGTTCTATCGGTCCATGGGTTCCGCAAAGCCTGAGGAAAAATGCCCGGAATGCGGAGCGATTGGCGCGCGCCTGATGTCCGCCGCCGGGCTCGTCTTCAAGGGTTCCGGCTTCTACATCACCGACTACGGCAAGGACGGAAAAAAAGCAGAGCGCGAGGCCGCCAAGAGCACTGCGGCTAAACCAGAAGCCTCCGCCGCCACTGTCGAAGCATCAGCCGCAAAGCCCGCGGATTCAACGCCCGCTCCACAGGCGAAGCCTTCACCAGAGTCGAAGCCGGCCGCGCCCGCGCCGGAGCCGGCGCCCGCCCCAAAGAAAGCGGAATGAGTTCTGCCGACCTGATTCGCGCGGAGCTCGTCCTTGCAGCACGCGAGCTTGGCGCCGATGAGACGGTCGACCCGATCGTCGAGCGCCCACGCGATCCTTCGCTTGGTGACTGGACGACGAACGTTGCGATGACTCTCGCACGGCCGCTTCGCAAGCGTCCCTCCGAAATCGCCGCGCTGCTACGCGACCGAATGCATCTTTCCGCTGCTGCAGTGGAAAAAATCGACATCGCCGGGCCGGGGTTCATGAACTTCTGGCTCGATCCAGCGAGAATCGCTGAGGCAGTTCGCGAGATCATCACCGCCAACGAAAGCTTTGGACGCAGCAACGCGGGGAAGGAGCAAGCGGTCAACGTCGAGTTCGTTTCGGCAAACCCTACTGGCCCGCTCCATGTCGGACACGGTCGCCAGGCCGCGCTTGGCGACGCCATCGCGACGCTGCTCAGTTGGACGGGCTGGAACGTGTCGCGCGAGTTCTACTACAACGATGCTGGCGTGCAGATCGAAAACCTCGCAAATAGCGTCAGCGCGCGGATCGACTCCATCAACGGGCGCGACGTTCCGGTCCCCGAGGGTGGTTATCACGGCGAGTACATCAGGGAGATAGCCGCGCGGTACGTTGCTGAAGGTCCGAAGGGCTCACCCGCCGGTGACGACTACATGACGAAGATAAAGGACTACGCGGTCGCTGCCCTTCGCGCCGAGCAGGATCTGGATCTTCAGGCGTTCGGCGTGAGGTTCGACAAATATTTTCTGGAGTCGTCGTTGTATTCCGACGGCAAGGTTGAACAGACTGTCGCGGCATTGAACGCTGGCGGAATGACATACGAGTCCGAGGGCGCGCTCTGGCTGAAGACGAGCGAGTTTGGAGACGACAAGGACCGCGTCATGCGCAAGCGCGACGGGACCTTCACCTACTTCGTGCCCGACGTCGCGTATCACGTGACGAAGTTCGAGCGCGGTTTCACGCGCGCGATCAACGTGCAGGGTGCGGACCATCACGGCACCACGGCGCGGGTGCGCGCGGGGCTTCAGGCGCTCGACATGGGCGTGCCGCAGGGCTACCCGGAGTACGTCTTGCACCAGATGGTCACCGTGATGAAGGGCGGCGAAGAGGTCAAGATCTCCAAGCGCGCCGGCAGCTATGTGACCGTGCGCGACCTGATCGACGAGGTGGGTCGCGACGCGGTGCGCTACTTCTTCCTCATGCGGAAGGGCGACAGCCAGCTCGTCTTCGATGTGGACCTCGCACGGTCCCAGAGCGAGGAGAACCCGGTCTACTACATCCAGATGGCGCACGCACGCTTGAGCGGCATCTTCCGTGTGGGGGAGATCGACCCCGCGACCGTGACCGGCGAGGGCGTGGACTGGAGTGCGCTCGACCAACCGGAGGAGCGCGAACTCGTGAAGGCGCTGCTCGACTGGCCGGCGTTGGTGGCGAGCGCCGCCGAGGCGGCCGAGCCGCATCGGGTCGCCAGCTGGCTTCTCGAAACGGCACGGATGGTGCACACCTGGTACCACAAGTGTCATGTGCTCGGCGAGGAACCGCGCATCATGCAGGCGCGACTCTCACTCGCCAAGGCAGCGCGGATCACGCTGGCGAACGGACTCGGACTCCTCGGCATCACCGCGCCTGCACGCATGTAGAAAGTAGTGCCTCACATCTCACCTCTCACATCTCATGTCTGTACTTGTCGTCGGCTCCGTCGCCCTTGATTCCGTCGAGACCCCGTTCGGCAAAGCCGACGACGTCCTCGGTGGGTCCGCGAACTACTTCGCCGCCTCGGCCTCGCACCAGACCACGGTCCAGCTCGTTGGCGTGATCGGCAGCGATTATCC
>JAYTDH010000071.1:0-5256 GCA_043736095.1 Gemmatimonas sp. | reverse complement strand
GTCGTGGAACGGCGCGGCGCGGGTGCCGCCGAGGGCTCCTCCTCGAGGGGAATCGACTCGACTGCCGCCTGCGCCCGCAAATCCTCGGGCTTGATGTCGAGCACGCGCTGATAAACCGCGCGCGCCTTCTGCGTCTGACCATCGGCGAGCAACGCGTCCGCGAGTTCGACGTACGCTTCAGCGAGTCGCCCACGGTCGTTGGCGCGGAAGGCGAACTCGACACGCTTCTGGTGGAAGCGGATGGACTTGGGCTCGAGCCGCACAATCTCTTCGGCGACCGACCCCGCAGTGTCGAGATCGCCCTGCTGCTCGAAGCCCGTCATCGCGGCCTCGAGTTCCTTGAGTGCCGCGGCTCGATCGCCCTGCTCGAGAATCGCTTCGGCGTACTGCCGACGCACGGCGAAATCGTCGGGTTGTGCGTCCACGCGCGCGCGCAGCTCTCCGACGGACACCACGAGCGTAACAGGCGTGTCGCTGAGCAGCGGCAGGACCACCTCCGCCGCCGCTTCTTCGGCCGCTTCTTCGGCCGCGGCCAGAATCTCGGCTTCCACCCGTGCGCTCGAGTCCTCGACCACGTCCTCGACCAAGTCCTCGACTACGTCCTCGACCACGTCCTCGCTCGTATCAAGCATCGGCAACTCCACCGATGACTCTGGCACGGCTTCGATCCCACCGACTGGCGTCATCTCGAGGAACGAGAGCTCCATCCCACCACTCGGTGTCTCGCTGAGCAACGGGAGATCGCCACCGAATGACGGCGGCTCGGGGATCTCGATTGTCTCACCGAAGCTCGGCTCCGGCGTGATGATCGGGATATCACCCGTGACCGACGGCTCCACCGAGAGCAGATCGATATTCCCACCGAAGCTCGGCTCCGGCGTGATCAGCGGCAACTCGACCACCGCCTCGGCGATGACGGTCGTCTCAATCTCCAGCATCGGCGTCGGAACCGTCGGAGGCGCCTCGGCAACTGTCGGCTCAAGGTCGATGAGCTGGATTTCCGACGTCGGCGGCTTTTCGCGGCCTGTGAGCGGAAGATCTGGCGTCGATGGTGCACCGACGTCGAGCATCGGCAGATCAGGCGAGGACGATTCGGCCTCGTCGCCGAGGTTCGTAACCTCGAGCCCGATGAGCGAGCCGCGCGGCGGCGGTGCATTGGCCCCAACATCGGTCGGCTCGAGGTCCATCTTGACCAGCTCGACAGAGGGCTCCGTCGGCGTCTTCTTCTCGGCGGCGGGCTTCGCCGGCCCCACCTTGTCGGCCCCGGGCTTCGCCGCGGGGAACGGCACGGCCGGAATCTCGGCGTGCAGCAGCGAGAGCCCTTCGATCGCCCGCGATGCGCGCTTCGTGTCGAGCGGCGTCGGCCGCGCTTTGCGCGCAGCAGGCGCAGGCGGCGCACTTCCGTCATCTAGATCGAGGAAGACCAGTCCGCCGCCACCGCCGCCCGAAGAGTGCTCAGCGGCCATGGGCTCGACGCTCGGATCGATCTCCTTCATCTTCGCGGCGATCTCGGCGGTCATCTGCTCATTCCCGTCCGCCGACGCCTGCGCGTACCCGAGCTGCAGCTGCGCAATCGCTTCTTCTTTGCGCGCGGCCTTCACGAGCTGATCGGCGAGCATCAAGCGCACGTCGTACTGATCGGGCACGAGCTCGGCGAATTCTTTCAGCGCCTTGAAGGCGTCATCGAGATTGCCAGCCTTTTGCTGGCGGCTTGCGTACTCGAGGAAGTTCTGGCGCGCGTCGCCCTTGAATCCCTTCTCGGCGTGAATCTTCCCGAGCTTGTAGTAGATCACCGTGCGGCCCGGCGACGCGCGCAGGATCTTGTTGCAGAGCGCGATGGCCGGATTGAAGAACCCGCCCTCGGTGTAGTGATCGACGGCCTTCTCCCACGTCGACACGGCCTCGGGGAGATTCCCAGCCTTTTGCAGCATGTCACCCACGCGATTGTACAGCGGGATGTCGATCGTATCCTCGTTGCCCTCCTCATACGCGACCACAATCTCGCGATAGACGTCGAGGGCTTTGTCCATCTGCTTCTTGGCCTCGAAGTCGGCCGCCTTCTTTTTCAGCTTGAGGATGTCGGCCATGCGGGAGGCGGCAGTCGGGCAGCGGGGAGGGCGCTTCGATAGAGCGGCGGACCTAGGACCGACAAAGTTACGCCCCGAACACTAGGCGTGACAAGCGTTTGCCGACGGAATAAGACCCTATCAGGGCTTCGTCACGGCCTCGTTCGGGCCTCGTCCGTGCTTAGGGTCGCGGCCTGTGCGCCGGACGCCCGCCGACCCAGGTTGCCCGGCACCGGCGATCACCATACCAGTACGGAATTTCGCGATGGTCGGTGACGTCGAAAAGCGCCAGATCGGCTTGGAATCCGGGGGCAATTTGCCCCACGTCGTCCGCCATACCGACCGCGGCCGCGCCATTCACGGTGGCCGCCACGAACGCCTCCGCCACGCTCAGGCGGAGCTGACTCACGCCAAGCGTCAGCACGAGGGGGAAGTTCACGGTCGGGCTCGTCCCCGGATTGAAATCCGACGCGAGGGCGACAGCACAGCCGGCCTCCAGAAGTGCCCGCGCCGGTGCCTGCTTCGGGCGCCCGAGAAAGAGCATCGTCCCCGGTAACAGCGTCGCCACGGTGCCCGCCTGCGCGAGCGCGGCAATCCCCTGCTCCGAGATGGCGGCGAGATGATCGGCCGAGGTCGCGCCGAGTTCGGCGGCGAGTTCGGCAGCGGCTCCATTCTCGAGTTCATCGGCGTGGAGCTTGAGCGCAAGCCCGTGCCCGCGTGCCGCGCCGAGCACGCGACGCGACTCGGCCGCGCTGTACACGCCGGGCTCGCAAAAGATGTCGCAGAACTTCGCGAGCTTCTCGTTGGCGACGGCCGGCAGCATCTCGTTGATCAGTAGCTCGAGGTACTCGGCGCGCGACCGCGGTGCCTCGCGATACTCGAGCGGGATCTCGTGTGCGCCGAGGAATGTCGGCACGAGGCGAACCGGTAACTCCGCCGCGAGTCGGCGAATCACGCGGAGCGTGCGCAACTCCGACTCGAGCGAGAGTCCGTAGCCAGACTTCACCTCGATCGTCGTCGTGCCGTGCGCCGCGAGACGACGGAGTCGCTCTGCCGCGAGCGCGACGAGTTCGTCCTCGCTCCGCGTACGGAGATCGCGCACGGAGCTGTGTATCCCACCGCCTCGCTTGGCGATCTCCAGGTAGCCGACGCCCGCCGCGCGCATCTCCTGTTCCTCGTGCCGCGGTCGTCCGAAAATCGCGTGTGTGTGCGAGTCCACGAAACCTGGAGTGAGCACTCCACCTTCGCAGTCGATCAGCGTCGCCGTCGGGTGCGAAGCACGCAGTTCCGCGTCGGCCGCCACCGCGACGACGCGTCCCGACGTATCCACCGCAACGCCGACGCGATCGCGCACACCCGCATCCGACATCTCACGGCCACGACGCGCACGCGCTGGTCCGGCGCAGGTGACGACCTGCGCGGCGTTCACAAAAAGTGCGACGGCCCTGTGCGCAGCGTCGCTGACAGCGTCGATCAAAGCCTCGCTCATGGCGATGCGACCAGATCGAGGAATCGATTCGGGCGCAGCGGCGCCTGCGCCTCACCACGGCAGGCGTAATAGCACATATCGCACTTGATGGGCGCATAGCCCGCGTACGTAGACCAATGCCCATCGGCGGGGAAATCGGGACACCGCCGCACGTGCCCGTAGGGATCGATGTGAATCGTGTCCTGCCCGGAGAGACAGGGCTCCGTCATCGCGCCGCTCAAGTAGCGCGGGATGTTCGCCAGATAGTGATCGGAGTTGGAGATCGTGCCGCGCCGCTTGCGCTTAAACGTGAGCAGTTCGCGCACGAGGGCCTCCACGCGGGGCTGATGCGCGGCGCCCAGCAAATGTGTGGCGTTGCCGTTCTTGGCATCGGTGTACACGCTGAGGTTCATCCCAACGCGCATCCGCTCTGCTTCGTGCACGAGCGGCATGATATCGTCGAGATTGTCGTCCTTGATGACCGTGTTGAAGCGCACCGTCATCCCCTCAGCGCGAATCGCCGCGGCATTCGCGAGAATCTTTTTCGTCAGGCCAGGAATCCCGCGAGCCGCGTCGTGACGCTCGTCGGGATAGTCGAGCGAGATGTTGAACTGCCCAATTCCCGCTTTCCAAAGCGCGCGCGCCCGCTCGACGGTGAGCATCGCGCCGTGGGTGATGAGCGTCGTGTACTTGGTGTGAATTGCGCGATCCACGCCGTGCACGAGTTCCTCGAGATCTTGCCGCAGGAGCGGCTCACCACCGGTCCACGTAATCAGCATCGGATCGAAGTGCTTCGCGGCGTCCACAAAGCTGTTGAGTTCCTTCGCCTTCATCTCCGGCGACGTCTTCCAGTAGTCGCAAAAGCTGCACTTGGCGTTGCAGCGCATCGTGACCTCGAAGTGGACGAGGATCGGACGCTTCTGGAAGCGGATCTTGGCGTACTTGTAGCTGAAGGGGATGAGGTCCCAGGGCTTGAAGCGCGTACTCAGCATGCTCGCGCTCGCGACTCACGAACCGCACTTCCACCACGGAGGCACGGAGGCACAGAGGAAACCGAGGCTCGCGCGGCACGCAGTTCTCCGTGCCTCCGTGCCTCCGTGGTGAACCACTGCACGCTCACTCGCCGAGCAGCATGGGAAGATGAATGCCCGTGCGACGTGCCGTATCGCGAGCAATCTGGTAGCCCGCGTCCGCATGTCGCGCGACGCCGATGCCGGGGTCGTTCGTCAGTACGCGCTGCAGACGCTCGCGCATCTCCGGCGTACCATCGGCGACAATCACCTGCCCCGCGTGCAGCGAATTCCCGATGCCCACGCCGCCGCCGTGATGGAAGCTCACCCAACTCGCGCCGCTCGCGACGTTCAGCAGTGCATTGAGGATCGCCCAGTCGGCCACCGCATCGCTGCCATCCAACATCGCTTCGGTCTCGCGGAAGGGGCTCGCCACGCTCCCCGTGTCCAGATGATCGCGGCCGATGGCAATCGGCGCACTCAGCTCACCCTTCGCGACGAGATCATTCAGCGCCACGCCGAACTTTGCGCGATCGCCCTGTCCCAGCCAGCAGATGCGCGCCGGAAGTCCTTGAAAGTGGATGCGTTCACGCGCCATTGTGATCCACCGCTTGAGATGCTCGTCGTGCGGAAACATCTCGAGCACCAGTGCGTCGGTGCGCGCGATATCGGCAGGATCGCCAGAGAGCGCCGCCCAGCGGAATGGGCCTTT
>JAYTDH010000070.1:0-2703 GCA_043736095.1 Gemmatimonas sp. | reverse complement strand
AGCATCGCGCTGCACGAGCACACCGCTGGCCGACACGGCGTATCCTCGCGACAAACTTCCCCCTCCCACACGTTCCAGCACGCGAACCGGGGCGCCGCCAAGTCGGCGCTTGGCCAGGTCGAACTTGACCGCAAAGAGCCCACCATCGGCGATGTAGAGGATGTGGCCCGACTTCACGTACACCGCGGCGTTCCCACCCGGAATCAGCATGATCGACGAGTCGCTCCTGAAATCGTAGATCGCGACCTGTCCGTTCGCGTCGCGTAGCACCCCGCTGCCGTCGGGCAACGGGAAGTACGATACACCCGCAAAACGCGGAAGCTTGATCGGTGTCCCGCCGGTCGCCGCGACGCGATACTCGCCGGTGGGTCCAGTGAAGATGATCTGGTCGTCCGGGCCCCATTGCGGGAGGAAGGGGTTGATCTTGCCTGGGGGCAGCACGGTGACGGCGCTGCCGCCGTTGGCGGCGACCTTCACCAGCGAGTTATCGCTGGTCTTCCGGAAGACGATCCACTGGTTGTCGGGAGAGAACGCCGGCTCCGCGCCCGATTCGGTACCCGCAAGCTTCCGGAACTCCGGGTCACCGTCGAGATGGCGTAGATAGATCGCCTGCTGCTCACTTCCGACTCGGCCGGCCGCCGCGAGCATCGTCCCGTCGGGTGAAATGGCCACATCCGAGTTGACCTCCGGAACCACGTCGCCAAACACCAGATCGACGCGTCGAAACGGCGCGTCAGCCGTGGGACGCATCCAGGCAGCCGCGGCGGCCAGCAGTGCCACCGTGGCGACACCCGAAGCGACGAGCGTCGCCCGACGGCTCCCGCGTGCGCGCACAGCCGTCGTGTCAACTCCCGTGTTGCCGAATACGGTAAATGCCGGATCACCCAGCGCGTCGCCGAACGTCTTCGCACTCGCGAAGCGATCCGCCGGCAGTTTCTCCAGCGCCTTGGCCACCGCGGCCGCCACGTTCGTCGGCACCGACTTGCGCAGCGCCGTCACCGGTTGCGGATGTTCGGTGATGATCTTCATGATGATCTGCTGCGCGCTCGCACCGACATGCGGCGGATTGCCGGTCAGCATCTCATACAGCACGCTGGCCAGCGAATACACATCGCTGCGCCCGCTGATCTCCTTCTCCGCGGTGGCCTGCTCGGGGCTCATGTAGTGCGGCGTGCCGAGACTCAGGCCGGTCTCGGTCATTCTTCCGCCGCCGGCCGCGGACACCGCGAGCGCAATGCCGAAGTCCATCACCATTGCCCGGCCGTCATGCAGCAGGATGTTTTCCGGCTTGATGTCGCGATGGATCACGCCATGCCGATGCGCGTAGTCCAGGGCATCCGCCACTTCGCGCGCAATGCGCACCGCCTCGTCCACGCCGCACTGCGTTTCGCGATTCAGCTTCTCGCGGATCGTCTCGCCTTGGATGTAGGGCATGACGTAATACAGGAATCCGTCCGCTTCGCCCGAATCGAACAGCGGCAGGATGTGCGGATGCTGCAGCGCCGCCGTCGTTTTGATCTCGACGATGAACCGGTCGGCGCCGAGAACAGCCGCGAGCTCCGGCTTGAGCACCTTGATCGCGACCTGACGATCGTGCTTGAGATCGTGCGCCAGATACACCGTGGCCATGCCACCGGCGCCGAGCTCGCGCTCGAGGCGGTAGCGGTCGGCGAGGGCGGCCGTGAGGCGCTCCGGCGTCGTGATCATCGTGCCGAGCCCGATTGCTCCGCAATTCGACGCCTGATCTCGTCGGCCCAGTGCAACGTCACGATCGGCGCCTGACGTTCGTCGGGTTTCACTGCTTCGCGCAGCATCAGGAACCGTTGGCCATCGCGTGACACATCGAAGTCCGCCGCACCTTGGCGAAACCCAGAGTATGGCACGGCGCTGAACAGTGCGGTCCTCGACGTCACCCGCACCGACGTCCCGAGTTCGAGCGTCACCGACATCATCTGCCGGCGACGCACGTCCCCGTAAACCAGCTCACTGTTCGAGGCCCAGAGCGCCGTGCTGCCCACACCGTCCGAGATGAGCCACCGTCCCCCCTCGCGCATGAACGGACGCACGTACACCTGATTCTGGCCTCCTTCGTCGGACACGTAGGCGAGCCATTTCCCGTCTGGGGACACCTCCCCGGTTTCCTCATTCGCCGTCGTCGCCACCAGCGTCTTTCGCTTGCGATCGGTGCCGGTGCCCACCGCGAAGATGTTCTCGTCAAGGAATGTCGCGTCGGAGGCGATGCCATCGAACACGATCCACGCGCCATCGCGACTCCAGGAAGTTGTGCTGGAGTTGCGGGTATCATCGCCGTCGACAACCCGCTCCGCGGGCGTGGAGCGGTCTGCAGCCATCCAGTACAGATCCTGGATATCGTTGCGGCTCGAATAGAATGCCACCCGTGACCCATCGGCCGACCACGAAGGACGGACGTTGCTGCCTTCGGTCGTCAATTTAGCCAGCGTCCGCGACGCCACATCGTAGACAACGATCTGGGAACCGGCGCCGGTCGCCCTCGCCACGGCGATGCGATCGCGTGTCGGCGAATACCGGGGCGCGTTAGAGTCGGCAAAATCCGGGTGCAGAACCGACTCCTTGCCCGTACGATCGGCTTCTACCAGCTGGCGGCCTGCCGATCGCGCCTCGGGGAGGTAGATCATGGCACCCGACGCCGAGACGGCGAGCATGTAACCATATTTGGCTGCC
>JAYTDH010000069.1:0-2193 GCA_043736095.1 Gemmatimonas sp. | reverse complement strand
CCGCGGGTGCCGAGCCTCAAAGACGCCGCATTCGTGCGCGTGGACGAATGCTCTGCGTTGGAGCGGCAGCTACTTCACGAACGCCATCTGGTGAGCCGTGAGCTCGCGGGGCTCGATCGTGGTGGGCAGTCGGCGCCCACGGGCGCGGGCGTGCTGGTCACCGGCGACACCGGCGTGATGGTCAACGAGGAAGATCACCTGAGGCTGCAGGTCTTTCGCTCCGGATTCGATATCCCGGGCGCGCTGCGCCACGCCGAGCGTCTTGATGCGGAGCTAGCCGCAGTCGTGCCGTACGCGTGGCACCAGGAGTTCGGATTTCTGACCGCGTGTCCGACGAATACGGGAACCGGACTGCGTGCTTCCGTACTGATTCATTTGCCGGGGCTGGTGCTGACCCAAGAGATCGGGAAGGTGCTGCAAGGGCTCCAGCACATGGGGCTGACCTATCGCGGGTTGTACGGCGAGGGGAGCGACGTGCTGGGGAATCTGTTCCAAATCTCGAACCAGACGACACTTGGAAGAAGTGAGGACGATCTCGCGGACCAGTTGGTCCGCGTCGTCCGAAAGGTGATTGAGCGAGAGGAGGAGGCGCGCAACGTATTGGCGCGCGACGCGGGGTATATTATCGAAGACAAGCTGTGGCGGGCCTACGGCACGTTGCGGCATGCGCGAAACCTGCCGGCAGAGGAGGCGATGAATCTGCTCAGTGGGCTCCGGCTGGCGGCGGGGATGCAGTTGATCTCTGGCCTCAGCGTGTACACGCTCAACAAGCTCCTGATTTTTAGCCAGTCGGCGCACCTCTCCCACGCAGCGGGGCATGTGCTCACGGATGGCGAAGCGAACCTGGCGCGGGCCCGCTACGTGCGTCAGATACTCGCGAACGAGGCACGCCTTCCCGGTTGACCCCTGGGCAGCGCATTGATCGAGGACACGAATGAACGGCTACAACTTCACGGAGCGAGTGCGGAAGGTCCTGGCGATGGCCCGCGAGGAAGCGGCGCGGTTGCACCACGAGTACGTGGGCACCGAGCATATCCTCTTGGGACTGATTCGCGAGGGCGAGGGCGTCGCGGCGGCGGTGCTCCAGAATCTCAGCGTGGACCTCGAGGAGGTTCAGCAGAAGATTGAGGAGACGGTCAAGAAGGGCAAAGCGGCCCAAGCGACCGGCCCAGATCTCCCGTATACGTCACGCGCGAAGAAGGTGCTCGAGCTCGCCATGGGCGAGGCTCGCGAGCTTAACCATTCGTATGTCGGCACGGAACACCTGCTCCTCGGCCTGCTTCGCGAGGAGAAGGGCATCGCGGCTCAGGTGCTGACCGATGCGGGGGTCAATCTTGAGGCCGCCAGGGCGGAGACGCTGCGCCTGCTCGGGACCGAAATGCCGCAGGGTGGCGCGACTCCGCCTGGTGCGACGCCGGCTCCGGCGGCGGCGAAGGGAGAGAAGAAGTCCAAGACGCCGGCACTCGATCACTTTTGCCGCGACCTCACGACGTTGGCCGCCGAGGGGCAGCTGGATCCGACGATTGGGCGCGCCAAGGAGATTGAGCGCGTGATGGAGATTCTCTCGCGCCGCAAGAAGAACAACCCGGTGCTGATCGGTGAGCCGGGCGTGGGCAAGACCGCGATCGTCGAAGGCCTGGCGCAGCTGATCTCGAACAACGAGTGCCCGGATTCGCTGCGCGATCACCGCGTGCTGTCGCTGGACATGGCCGCGGTCATCGCGGGGACCAAATATCGTGGTCAGTTCGAGGAGCGCCTGAAGGCGGTCATGAACGAGATCGCGCAGAACAAGCAGATCATCCTCTTCATTGACGAGTTGCACACGCTCGTGGGTGCTGGCGCGGCCGAAGGCGCGATTGACGCGAGCAACATGCTCAAGCCGGCGCTCGCGCGCGGTGAGCTGCAGTGCGTTGGTGCATCCACGCTCAACGAATACCGCAAGTACATCGAGAAGGACGGGGCGCTCGAGCGTCGTTTCCAGACGGTCGTGGTGGATCCGCCTTCGGTGGACGAGACCGTGGAGATTCTCAAGGGGCTGCGCTCGAAGTACGAGGACCATCACCGCGTGACGATTCCTGATGAGACGCTTTCGCTCGCAGCGAAGCTCTCCGAGCGCTACATCACGGATCGCTTCCTGCCGGACAAGGCGATTGATGTGATTGATGAAGCGGGGGCGCGCGCGCGCCTCGCGGC
>JAYTDH010000068.1:0-1857 GCA_043736095.1 Gemmatimonas sp. | reverse complement strand
ATTGCCGAGGCGGATGCCGCGATTGACGACATGCTCGACGCCAAAGTGTTCGGGGACGCGGGCGCAGAAGTATTGGTAGAGGAGTACATGCAGGGCGAGGAGATTTCGCTCTTCGCACTCACCGATGGGACAAACGTGTTGCCGATGCTCGCCGCGCAGGATCACAAGCGAATCGGCGAAGGAGATACCGGGCTCAACACGGGTGGGATGGGGGCGTACGCGCCCGTCTCCATCGCCTCGGCCGGACTGCTACAATCGGTGAGGGATCGGATCCTGCTCCCCACGCTCACCGCGATGCGCGACGAAGGTTGCGCCTTCACCGGACTGCTGTTCGTCGGCCTGATGCTCACTGAGCAGGGACCAAAGGTCGTCGAGTTCAACTGTCGCTTCGGCGATCCGGAGACGCAGGCAATCCTCCCACTGCTCGGCTCCTCGCTCCTCGTGGCCATGCGCGCAATCGCCGATGGAGGTTCGATCCGCTCGCTCGATCCCTTCTTCTGGCGGAAGGCGTTCGCCGTGACGACAGTGGTCGCCGCCGAGGGATATCCGGGAAGCGTGAAGGGTGGCGACGTAATCACGTTGCCTGAGGTGCCGAGCGGCGTGATGATTTTCCACGCCGGCACCGCGCGCAACGCCGATGGAGCGCTCGTCACCGCTGGAGGCCGCGTGTTGACCGTCACGGCGGTAGCCGAGTCGTTTGCCGCGGCGCAGGCCGCAAGCCGTGCGACCGCGGAGGCCGTGCAGTTTCGTGGGCGTCAGTTGCGCCGCGATATCGGCTGGCGCGAACTGCAACGCTTGGCTTGAGCGCGCCGCCGCGTGCCGGAACTCCCCGAGACCGAGACGATCGCGCGTGACCTCGACGGCGCCCTGAGGGGCGCCGTCATTCGTTCGGTGCGCGTGATCCGCGGCGATGTATTGCGCGATCCGCGCGTTGGTGGGCGTGCGCTCGTGGGCGCGGCGCGCACCCGATGCGCGGCGTCGCTCGTCACCGCACTTACCGATGCAACAATTGTTCAGGTGCATCGACGCGCGAAGAGCATCGTGATTGCGCTCGACGCTGGCGGCGCGACGCTCCGCCTTGTTGCGACACCGCGATTCACCGGTGCGCTCTTGATCGGCACGACCGACGCGAATCCGTACGACTGTCTCGTGCTCGCGCTCACCGACGCGCGCACGCTCACCTACCGCGATCAACGCCGACTCGGAACGCTCACGTTGCTCCGCGCCGATGACTTCGACTCGTGGACTGCCGCACTCGGTCCCGAGCCGCTTGACCCGGACCTCACCCCGGAGCGATTTTCGCAGATTCTGCGGAGGTCGAGTCGCGCGGTGAAAACAGTGCTGATGGACCAGCGTCGCCTAGCGGGCGTGGGAAATATCTACGCTAATGAAGCGTGTTGGCGCGCGGGAATCCGGCCCGCGCGGCGCGCGCGCGCGGTCACACGTGTGCAGGCGGTGTCGCTACTCGAAGAACTTCGCACGGTACTCACCGAGAGTATCGCGCTCCGCGGCACGACCTTTCGCGATTTTCAGGATGCGTACGGCGGCAAGGGCGGCTTCGCCGCGAAGCTCGCCGTCTACGGACGCGGCGGGCTCCCCTGCCCGCGTTGCGGCGCCGCCCTCAGCGAGACGCACAAGATTGAGGGACGGAGCACCGTCTGGTGCCGCGCGTGTCAGCGGTGATCCACCGGAAGCGTCACGCCCGCAGGCGCGGCTGGGGATGCGGCGCGCGTCGTAGCCGGAGACGCGCATGAGCCCGCGCCGTCGTCGTCGCCGCGGTCCGCTGCAGCCCGCGAAAGACGTGGAGATGCGGATCGACAACATGCTCGCGCTCGTCAAGGATGGCGCGAAGGATCT
>JAYTDH010000067.1:0-6951 GCA_043736095.1 Gemmatimonas sp. | reverse complement strand
CGACGACGCAACCACTGGGGCCAGCGTGCGCCGTCGGCGACGAGCGCATCGAGCAGAATAATCAGCAGCGCGAGCGCGACAAACCACTGGAACTGCAGCGGTCGAGTCGAACGCAGTTGTTCGGCTCGCGCGGACGATTCGAGAATCCCCAGCGCGCGGCGAATACGATTGCCCTTGTCGGTCGCGTCGGCAGGAATGAACTGCCCACCCGCCGCCGTCGCGATGGCCTCGAGGAGGCGATCATCGGCTTTGGAGATGACGACCTGTCCGTCCTCATCGCGTTTTACCTCAGCGCCGCCGGTGCCCGGCATTGGAATGGTGCCTCCCCCCGGCGTGCCGAATCCGACGGTCACAACAAAGACGCCGGCGGCCTTCGCCTCACCCGCGAGCTTGACCGCGTCGGCATGGTCGTCGAACGCTTCTCCATCGCTCATAATCACGAGCGCACGATCCGCGTCGCCGTTGCTCGCCGTGAGGAGTTCAATCCCTTGGCGAATTGGCGGCGCGAGCGCGGAGCCGGGCTGTCCCACGATGCTCGGGTCGAGATTCGACAGGAAGAGATCGAGCGCCCCATCGTCCGCCGTGAGCGGTGCGAGGATGTAGCTCCGTCCGGCGAACGCGATGAGCGCAACGCGATCCCCCGGCGCTGCCGCGCGCAGCCGACGCACCTCTTGCTTCATGCGCTCTAATCGACTCGGCTGCTCATCCTCGGCGAGCATCGAGAGCGAGACGTCAAGCGCGATGGCGACGTCGATTCCCTCGGACTCGAGCACGGAGGCGTTCTCGCCCCAGCGTGGTCCAGCGAGTCCGACGGCGATGCAGAGCACGGCAAAGGCGAGCACGATGGCACGACGCGTCGGAGGCCGCCCCGCGTCAGGCGGCGCGAGTCGCACTAGTGCTTCGGGGGCGCCGTAGCGCGCGAGGCGCGCACGGCGCCGCGCGAATCCCGCGCGCACGAGAATCCCCGCGAGCACCGCGAGTACGATGCCGCCGAGTGCAACCCAGGGGCGGTCGAGACCGGGAATCATCATGGAACCGGGCTCCGCCGCCAGAGGAGGAGCAGCTCGAGCAGCAGCGCGCCAAGCGCGACCGCGAGCGGCCAGAGATACCAATCGGTGAAGCGCACGGTGCGCGCCTCGCGCATCGGCATGCGCTCGAGTGCGTCGATCGTTCGGTACGTGCGCCGCAGGGCCTCCGCGTCACGGGCGCGTTGGTAGCGCCCTCCAGTGGTCTTGGCGATGTCCTCAAGGAGGGCCTCGTCGATACGCACCGGACGATTCTCGTACCGGAGTCCGAACACGCTGCGTCCTACTGGCACCGGAGCGACGCCTTCGCTCCCGATTCCGACCGTGTGGACACGAATGCCAAGCGCGGCCGCGGCCTGCGCGGCGGTGCGTGGGTCGATGCTCCCCCGGTTGTTCTCTCCGTCCGTGAGCAGAATAACAACCCGCGAGCGACCACTCGCGCGCCGCAGGCGATTCGTCGCCGTCATCAGTGCGGTGCCGATCGCGGTGCCGTCCTCGAGTTGTCCCGGTTGCAGTTGACCGACAGCCGCCAGAAGGACGGGGTAATCGAGCGTGAGCGGCACCTGCGTCAGCGCTTCCCCAGCAAACGCGACGAGCCCAACTTGGTCCGCATCACGACTCGCAATGAACTCCTTCGCGGTGGTCTTGGCCACGCCGAGCCGATTGTCCGGCTGAAAATCCTCAGCGAGCATCGAACTCGATACATCGAGCGCAATCACGATGCTAATGCCATCACCGCGCACCGTCTCAGTGCGCGCGCCGGTGCGCGGCCGCGCGAGAGCCGTGGCCAGCGCGACGATCGCGAGCACGCGGAGCGCGATGAGGAGGCGTGCGGTCCATTGCCCGCGGCGCGGGCCGCTCGCGAGAAGTGCCGCGCGCGCATGGATGAGCGCGGGGGGACGGCGGCGGCGGCGCCAGATGAGCCAGAGTGTCAGCGGGATGAGGACCGCAAATGCCCACGGCGTCGCGAACGAGATTCCACCGAGCGAGAGGAACTGCATCACGACAGTGGTTTCCGCTTGATGCGCCTGGTGTCGGCAACAGCCAGCCGTCGCCGCGCCACCCATACCATCTCGAGATCTTCAACGATCAGTGCGGCCTCGATGCCGATGCGCTCGGCCTCGGCGCTGGCAATCGGTGCGCGCGCATACGCCACGGCCTCGCAACGTTCGGCGAGCGCGACGACGCGATCGGGCAGGATCGGAAAGTCTCCACGCGGCAGCTTCTGCGCGAGCTCCTGCGCCGTGAGATCGGCACCGGCGACCGGCCAACGCGCGGCCATGTACCGACGGAGCACGGTCGCGTGCGCCAGCGCGTGACGACCGGGCTCACCGGCACTCAGGAGATCGAGGGCACCGACGTGTGCGAATCCGGCGCGGGCCCGACCGATGGCGTCGGGAGGCGCATTCGCTTTTTCGTCTCGCCAACGCCGATATCGCTTCCACCCGAGATACGCGAATCCGGCAATCACCACGAGGACGATCCAGAGCCGCCAGCGAACGCTCGGCGCATCGATGGCATCGGCCGCAGGACGCGGAAGGCGCTTCGTGGTGTCGGCGGGAAGGAGCGATCGGATGCGCATCGGTGCGAGCACAACCGGATATCGCCGCACGGCCCCGTCGCGCGTGATGATCACATCGCCGAAGGCCGGCGTCATAGTGCCGGTATCCCAAGCGATGAGGCGATAAATCGCCGTGCGATCAATGCCCTCTGCCGTGGAGGCATCACGCATGGCGCGTGGATCAAGTGGCTCGAGCCGCGTGCCCGTGTCCGGCAGCACGGGGAACCGCACGTCCGAGCGCACCGCGGCGCGCACGCGCAGTTCGATTGTGATGGGATCGCCGATGGCGGGGGCCTCGGGTGTCACGCGCACGGTGACCGTGGGCGCGCGAACCGGCGTCGAGGCGCGAACCGGTGTCGTGGCCCCCTGCACGGCCAACGAGAGCAACAGGACGGAAATCATCGCCGGCGCGCGCGCGTTTCGCGCGTGCGGAAGAAGCGCATCAGCGGATCGACGTAGCCAGTTTCGAGAGGCACAATCACCTCATCAACGGCGAGGCGACGGAGAAGCGCCTGTCGCGCCTCGCGCTCGACCTTGATTATGTCCGCGTAGCGGGCCCGCACCCTCGGGTCACCGGTATCGATCTCGGCGAGTTCTCCCGTCTCCGCATCTTGGAGTCGGGCGACGCCGATGTCGGGGAGTTCGCGCTCAGCGGGGTCATCGAGCACGACGGCCACGACATCGTGCCGACGCGAGAGCCGTGTGAGCGCGGTGTCGAATGCCGGTGCGACAAAATCGGAGACCACGAAGACGATGCTCCGATGCGGGAGCAAGCGTGCGGCGTAGTCGCAGGCCGCGGCGAGATCTGTCCCGCGCGCCTGCGCGCGGGCCGCGAGCACGTCGCGGACGAGACGCAGCGCGTGACGACGTCCCTTCTTGGGCGGCACCACGTGCTCCGTGCGATCCGAGTGCAACAGCAGCCCGACGCGATCGTTATTGCGCGTCGCGGTCAGCGCGAGCACCGCCGCCAGTTCCGCCGCCATCCCCTGCTTGTCCTGCGCGAGCGCGCCGCCGCGGCTCGAGCCGGAGCAGTCCACCACCAGCAGCACGGTGAGCTCGCGCTCTTCGACGAATCGCTTCACGAAAAGGCGGCGCATGCGCGCACTGACGTTCCAATCGATGGTGCGGACTTCATCGCCAGGCTGATACTCGCGCACCTCGGCGAATTCCATTCCCATGCCCTTGAAGACCGAGTGGTATTCGCCGGTGAACGTCGAATTGACGAGTCCGCGGGTGCGAAGCTCGATGCGCCGGACCTGCCGGAGGACTTCCGGCGGCACGGCGGCCCCGCGGCCGCGATCGGCCGCGGCGGGAGTCACGGCGCGGCGACTCGTTCGAGGACGCGCGCGATCACCGCATCGCTCGTGACGTTTTCTGCTTCGGCTTCGAAGGTGAGCAGCACGCGATGACGCAGCACATCCGGCGCAATCGCTTTCACGTCGTCGGGCGAGACGAAGCCGCGGCCGCGGAGATACGCATGGGCACGCGCGGCCTGTGCCAACGCGATGGTCGCACGAGGGCTCGCCCCGTACTCGACGAGCGGTGCGAGCTCCTTGAGCCCCGCCTCAGCCGGCGACCGCGTGGCGTGCACGACGCTGACGATAAAGTCGACGAGTCGATCATCGAGATGGAGCGCGGCAATCTCCTTCCGCGCGGCCAACAGCTGCGCGGGATCGGCAACGGTCTCAATCGGAATCGGCGCGCCGCTGGCCATCCGACGCATAATTTCGCGCTCCTCGTCGCGCGTTGGATACCCCACGCGGATTTTGAGCATGAACCGGTCCACCTGCGCTTCGGGGAGCGGATACGTCCCCTCTTGCTCGATCGGATTCTGTGTCGCGAGCACGAGGAATGGTTCGTCGAGCACGAAGCTCGTTCCGCCGATCGTCACCTGCTTCTCTTGCATCGCCTCGAGCAGCGCCGCCTGCACTTTGGCCGGTGCGCGATTGATCTCGTCGGCGAGCACGATGTTCGCGAAGATCGGGCCACGCTTGACGGAGAATGTCGCGGTGCGCTGATCGAACACCTGCGTCCCGACGACATCGGCGGGCAAGAGATCCGGCGTGAACTGAATGCGACTAAAACTCGTGCGAATGGTCTCGGCGAGCGTGCGCACGGTCAGCGTCTTCGCGAGGCCCGGCACGCCCTCGAGCAGCACGTGGCCACCCGTGAGGAGCGCGATCAACAGCCGTTCGACCATTGCATGCTGACCGACCACGCGCTGCGACACCTGCGCGAGGATGTCATCCGTCATTTGCGTCACGCGCTATTCCTCGTCGTCAACCTGTGAGACTGTCGGGCCGGCCTTCGCGAGCGCATCGAGCATGGTGCGCTCACGCGGCGTCAGGGAGCGCGCCTCGCCGGATTCGAGATTGCCGAGCGATACGGGGCCAAAGGAGGTTCGCACCAGTCGCAGTACCTCGAGTCCTACGGCCTCGCAGAGTCGGCGCACTTCGCGTGTCCGTCCCTCGCGGATCGTGAGCGTAAGATCCCAGGTGCGCGGCTGCTCGCCGGGTTCGACACTCACGCCTTCTGGGCGGACGAACCCATCCTCGAGTTCCACGCCGCCACGAATCTCCGCGGCAGCCGCCTTCACGGAGCCCTTCACGGTGGCGACGTAGCTCCGCGGGACCTGCGAACTCGGATGCGTCAGGCGATGCGCCGCGTCGCCATCGGTCGTCAGCAGGAGCACCCCCTCCGTCATAAAGTCGAGGCGACCGACGTACGTCAGCCCCGGCTCGGGTGGCACGAGGTCGAACACCGTGCGGCGCCCTTCGGGGTCGTTGCGCGTCGTGATGACGCCGGCCGGCTTGTGGAGCACCACCCAACGAGGAGGGGGCGGGAGCTTTACCTTCTGGCCATCGACCGTGATTTCGTCGTGCTCGGGATCCACACTCTGCCCCGTTCGCGCCACGACGCCGTTGATCTTCACCCGGCCCGCGGCAACGAGTTCCTCAGCTTTGCGCCGCGACGCGACGCCCGCGCGCGCGAGTGCGCGATGAATACGCATGGCCGAATCACTCATGCGGACGGAGCGCTCTCCATCGCCTCGGTCGGTGCGTCACTACTTGCGTCACTCGGTGCGTCAATCACATCGGCCGCCATCAGGAGTTCGTCGCCATTCTTCCGCAGCGCGATGGCCAGCTCGTCCACGCGCGGCAGTTCGCCGAGGTGTCGCAGCGCGAACTGCTCGAGGAAAAGACCGGTGGTGCCGTAGAGCAATGGCCGTCCAAGTCCTTCGGCGCGTCCGATGACATCAATGAGCCCGCGCTCGTGTAGCGACTTGAGCACGGCACCCACGTCCACGCCGCGAATCTCCGCCACGTCGGCACGGCCGATTGGTTGACGATACGCGACGATTGCGAGTGTCTCGAGCGCAGCGGGCGAGAGCCGCTGCGGGCGCACGGCCATCTGGGCGCGCTCAATCGCCTCGGTGTACTCGGGGCGCGTCAGGACCTGCCACCCGCCAGCGAGTTCCACAAGCTCGACGCCGTGACCATCCACGTCGTAGTGCTCACGGAGCTCGTCCAACGCACTTTGCAGCGCGGCGGGGGATGCATCGGCATCGAGTGCAGCAAGCTCTTCGGTCGCGATGGGGCGCGGGCTCGCGAAGAGCGCGGCCTCAAGCAGCTTCGCCAGCGGATTCACGGCGGATCTCCACGTCTGCAAATGGACGGTGTTGGGTCAGGTGTACTTCGTTGCGCTTGCCGAGTTCGAGCAGCCCAAGGAGGGCGCTCAACACCTCCCACGGCTCGGCGTCATCGCGCACGAGCTCACGGAAACGGGTGTGCGCCCGCAGGAGCAGAATCGCCCGCACGGTCGACATTGCGCCGTCGACATCGAGCGCGCGCGGGATGACTTCGTGGAGCGTCGGCCGCTTGGATGCCCGCAGCACGCGATCGACAGCAACGAGCAAGTCCGAGAGCGAGAGCGCGAGCGGGGCCGGCGGCGGAGCGGCCGGTTGTCCCATGTACGTACGAGCGAATCGGCTGCGACGGTCCTCGCCGAGTCGTTCGAGCACATCCACGACCTCGCGCATCTGCTGGTATTCGAGCAGTCGGCGCACGAGCTCCGCGCGCGGATCGTCGAAGTCGTCGCTTCCCGCCTTGCGCGGGAGGAGCATCTGCGCCTTGATGCGAATGAGGCGCGCGGCCATCTCGAGATACTCGGCAGCCTCGTTCAGCTGTAACTGGTGCATGCGGCCGAGGAACTGCTCGCAGATCAGGGCGACTGGGATGTCGTAGATATCGACCTGCTCGTCGCGAATGAGCGCGAGCAAGAGATCGAGCGGGCCGTTGAAGCCCGTGAGGTCGACGACAAATGTCGAGGAGCCGGGCGCGTCGCCGGCGGGGGTCGTAATCAAGG
>JAYTDH010000066.1:0-9215 GCA_043736095.1 Gemmatimonas sp. | reverse complement strand
TTCACCCTCTCGACATCCGCTCGCGCGGACCCCACACTCATGGTGATGACCGCCGATCCCCATCAACGACTCCACGACGACGTCCGTCTCCTCGGCGAGCTCCTCGGCCAGACGCTACGCGAGCAGGGTGGCTCCCACCTCTTCGACGCCGTAGAGCAGGTCCGGGCGCTGGCCAAGGTCGCCCGCCGCGAGTCGGCCGATCTCGCCGATCTCGAGCGGACGCTGCGCGCCCTCTCCGTCACGGATGCCCTCGCGGTGGCGCGGGGCTTCGCGCACTTTCTCGGCCTCGCGAATATCGCCGAGCAGCATCACCGCATCCGGCGTCGGCGCGACTACCAGGCGCTCGAGCACAGCGCGCCGCAGCGCGGTTCGCTCGCCGATAGCTTCTCGCGTCTCCTCGCGCACGGCATCACGCCAGACGCGCTGCACGCGGGAGTCGCGGCGCTGCGCATTGATCTCGTGCTGACCGCGCATCCCACGGAGGTCGTGCGCCGCACGTTGCGCCGCAAGCAACGGCGCATCGCCGAGTTGCTCGCGCTCGATGATCATCAGGATCTGACCGCGGAGGAGCGGGCCGAGGTGCGGCGCGACCTCGCGGCCGAGATTGCCGCGACGTGGATGACCGATGAAGTGCGGCGTGACCCACCGACGCCGGTGGATGAGGTGAAGTGGGGACTTGTCGTCTTTGAGCAGACGCTGTGGAATGCCGTGCCGCGCCATCTTGCCGCGCTCGACCGCGCACTCGTGACGGCGACGGGCAAGGGTCTCGCGCTCGAGGCCGCGCCGATTCGCTTCGGCTCGTGGATTGGAGGGGATCGCGACGGCAATCCCAACGTGACGCCGCAGGTGACGGCGCGCGCGGTGATGCTCGCGCGCTGGATGGCGGCGGATCTATATCGCCAGGAGGTGGAGGAGTTGCTCGGCGAACTCTCCATCCGGCGCGGGAGTGTCGAACTCCACGCGCGCGTGGGCGAGGTGGCAGAGCCGTATCGAGTGCTGCTCAAGCGCGTGGTAGCGCGACTGCGCGGGATGCGGGATCGGATGCAACGGCTCCTCGATGCCGATGCGAACTACGTGGCCGATCCGGCCGACTACTCCGACGCCGAAGATCTCGCGGAACCGCTGCGGCTCTGCTATCGCTCGCTGCTTGAGACAGGAGGCGCGACCGTGGCGCAGGGTCGGTTGCTCGACCTGCTACGCCGCATTCCGAGTTTTGGGCTCTCGCTCGTGCGGCTCGATCTGCGTCAGGAAGCCGACCGTCACACCGATGTCATGGATGCAATCACGCGCCGCGCCGGACTCGGGTCGTACCAATCGTGGGACGAGAGTGCGCGGCAAGCGTTCTTGTTGAGCGAGCTGCAGGGCGATGCGGCCGTGACGCGCGGCGCGCTCGCTGAATTGGAGCCGCTCAATGGAGCGACGCCCGCGCCTACACACGAGCCGTTCGACGATGCTGTGCGCGATGTGATTGACAGCCTGCGCGTGGCCGCGACGCTTCCGCGCGATGCGCTGGGTGCCTACGTCATCTCGATGGCCGCACGCCCCTCTGACGTGCTCGCGGTGGAGCTGTTGCAGCGCGCTGTCGGCATGCCCGATCCATTACGCGTCGTCCCGTTGTTTGAGACCGCGAACTATCTCCGCGGCGCTGACGCGTGCATCGGGGCGCTGCTCGACATCCCGTGGTATGCGGCACGCACACGCGGGCATGTGGAGGTGATGGTCGGCTACTCCGACTCCGCGAAGGACGCCGGACGACTCGCGGCGGCGTGGGAGCTCTATACGGCGCAGGAACGGCTCGTCGCGGTCTGCACGGCGCACGGCGTACGACTGACGCTCTTTCATGGACGCGGTGGGTCAGTGGGCCGCGGCGGCGGACCGACGCACCTAGCGATCCAGTCGCAGCCACCTGGCTCGGTCGATGGTACAATCCGCGTCACCGAACAGGGCGAGATGGTGGACGCGCAGTTCGGGTTGCCGCAAATAGCGGACCGTACGCTCGAGGTCTACACGACCGCGACGCTCGAGGCGACGCTCACGCCGCACGCGGGCGTCAGCGACGCGTGGAGGGCGCGTATGCAACGCATGGCCGATACGTCGCGTGCGGCATACCGGAAGGTCGTCTATGAGACGCCGGAGTTCCTCGAATACTTCCGCCTCGCCACGCCAGAACTCGAGCTCGGTCGGATGCGCATCGGCAGTCGTCCGGCGCGTCGTCGCGCGGGGGGCGGTGTGGCGTCGCTCCGCGCGATTCCGTGGGTATTTGCCTGGACACAGACGCGGCTGATGCTGCCGGCGTGGCTCGGTATTGGCGAGGCGGTGGCCGAGGCGACTGCTGAGGGGCATCGCGATGAACTGCAGGCGATGTACCGGGAGTGGCCCTTCTTCCGGTCGACGATGGACCTTATCGAGATGGTGCTGGCGAAGGCCTCTCCCGAAATCTCCGCGTACTACGACGCGCGGCTCGTACCGAGCGCGCTGCGCCCGATCGGCGATGCGTTGCGCGTCAACTTGCAGCGGACGATTGAGGCGACGTTGCAGGTGACGGGGCACTCGCGGCTACTCGAGGAGAATCCCGTGCTGCGGCGGTCGATTGACGTGCGGAATCCCTATGTGGATCCGATCAATCTCGTGCAGGCGGAGGTGCTGTCGCGGTTGCGCGCGGATGATGACGACCCGGCGCTACTGGATGCGTTTCTGGTGACGGTGAATGGGGTAGCGGCGGGGATGCGCAATACGGGGTGATTATGGCGCACCCCCTTCACCAAGGCAGCGAATCGTTACCGTGCCTACAGGCGTTCGTGACGCGCCCTCGGTACGCTGTTCGGCATGACTGAACTCACTCTCCGCGTGCTCGCCGCAGTCGCGACTGCGGTCGCGGCTGTCGTCGCCGTGCTCTGGCTCGGCAACTTCCTCTCGTATCGGGTCCTGAAGAATCGCGTCCTGCGCGAGCGGCGCTGGGACTACAACATCTGCTGCGGCCTGACGGACGGCGGGGGCATCAACGCCGATATCACGCACTTCGGACCTCTGCCGAATTTTGAGCTTTTGACCGATGTCACCGCGCTGCCACATCCGTCGGGGCGATTCGAGCGGGTGCTGTGCAGTCACACGCTCGAACACGTGGACGACCCGCGCGCGATGTTCGCCGAGTTGGAGCGCGTCGGACGTCACGTGACGATCCTTGTGCCACCGCTCTGGGATTTGGCCGCGGCGCTCAACCCGTTCGAGCATCGCGTCATCTTCCTCACCTTTGCCACGCGACACGACGATCGACTGCCGCCGTATATCCGTTACGTGCCGGCGCGATGGCTGCAAGAGTGGCGCGGGCAACGGATTGTCGCGCACACGCCCGGAGCGCGGCTCCTCAAGGCGATTGGCGTGCGGCGGTAGCGAGGGCCTGACCCGCGAGTTCGGCGATGCCGTGCGCGGTGCGTACGCGCCTGCATTCTGCGCGCGGTGCTTCGGTTCTCAAGGCACGTGACGGGGACGTTACCGATACGGAACCGTCCCGTCTTCAATCACGAAATGGGTCGTGACACCCGGCCCGCGTCACAACGCAATTCGCTCGCGGTGCACTCGCCCCTGCGCGTTCCGTGCTTCGACAATGACCTCGCGGGCCTCGCGCGACGGAGTCGCATAGAAGAGGTGCCCCGTCATCACTGGATCGACCCACGTGCGACGCGCCGGCAGATCGGGGCCCGTGTGCAGCTGGACGGCGAGCGGGTCGCGCCCGGTGCGGCGCGCCATCAATCCACGCGGTTGACCGTCCTCAAACCAGCTCACGCGCCACGACTCGTCCCACGCCCAAATATTCGCCACGACTTCATCGGGCGCCGTCGTATCGGCTCCGCGGCCGTACGCCCTCATCTGGTGGTCAGCCGGCTTGCCCGTGCTCTTGTAGCGCCACGTGATCGCCGCATCGTCGGCATCGAGCACGAGATAGCCATTCGGCGTGCCGTCGTAGCAAATCGGGCCGCTCCACCACGCCCCGCAGACGGCACCCGACACGATGTGCGAGGCGCCGCCCTCGCGCACGTGCTCGAGTTCGTGCTGGTGTCCGGAGACGATGTACCCGCGATAGGGCTCGAGCAGCCGGTAAATCGCCTCGCGATTCATCAGCGAGTTCCCGGGGCTCGGGCGGCGTGCATTCGTCGTGCGCTGGTCGTACGTGGAGAGGGCGGGGATGTGTTGGAGCACCACCACCGTACGTCCGCGCTCGATCGTTGCGAGGTCGGCCGCCATCCACGCCAGCTGACGGGCGTCGATGTAGCCGAGGTAGCCAGCCCCGTGCCAAAAGACGTTGTCAAGCACGACGTAGTGCACCGCGCCCATGTCAAACGAATAAGCCGTCGGACCGAAATGCTCACCGTAGGTCTTGCTCGCCCCTTCATCCGTCATCGAGTCGAAGTCGAGGTCGTGATTGCCGATCACCTGATAAAACGGCGCGCCCATCCGCTGCACCGCACGTTCCCACTCGGGGAACAGCGTGAGATCATCAAACATGATGTCGCCACACGCCACGCCCGCCACCACGCGATCGCCAAGCGCGCGGATCGTCTCCTGCACGTCGGGGACAGTCTCCGCGTGCAGCAGACCCGTCTCGTACCGATTTTCTGTTTGGGGATCGGCGAGCACGAGCAACGTGTGCTTGGCATCGCCGGCGCGCGGCACCAACACGAAATCCGCGCGCTGTTCTGCCGCGGATGGTGCAATGGGCAGGTAGAAGCGCGCGGTGCCGCTCGGATTGCGCGTGGGCTGCCAGCCCGCTGGCGTCGACACGAACACAAACGGCTGCGTGGCATCCGAGACAAGTGTGTAGCTGCCGTCACTCGTGGTGCGCACTACCGACAGACCATCCGAGATGCGCACCCCGCCGAGTCCCCGTCCCGCGCCGGTCACACGTCCGCGAATTCGAATGGGCGACGGCCTCGCGGCGAGGCGCGGAAGCGGCGCGTACGGGTCGGCGAGAAGCCGCTCGGGGAGCGCCAGTGAGCCGGCCGCGAGGCCGGTCGCAGTGAGGCCAGTAGCAGTCAGGAACGCTCGGCGGTCCATAGTCGGGGGCGGTGAGAGATATCGAATCATGACCCTCGCTGGCACGAAGGCAAGGCAGGCGGCGGTAACGCGCCCGTCACACCGGCGCGCGTAGTCTCCGCGCCTGACGGGGTGGACAACGCGCCGGAGAACGGGAGATTCACGAGAGCCTGATTCGAGACACGCCTTCCCGAGCTTCCCGTGCCGACGCTGCAACGCTTCTTTCCTCTGCTCACCGCACTCACGTTTGGCGCGAGCCTCGTTGTCGCTGCGCCGCGTGCAATGCACGCGCAGCCGTCAGTCCCGGCGTCCGCCACACAAGCCCTGCGATGGCGCCACATCGGCCCCTTCCGCGCCGGACGCACGAAGAGCGCGGTCGGCGTGCCGACGCAACCCAACACGTTTTATATCGGCGCGACCAACGGCGGCGTCTGGAAGACCACCGATGCGGGGCGCACCTGGAATCCAATCACCGACGCGCTCGCCACGGGCAGCATCGGTGCGGTGGAAGTCGCGCCGAGCGATCCGAACATCATCTACGTGGGAAGCGGCGAAGGACTACAGCGCCCCGACCTCTCGACGGGCGACGGGATGTACCGCTCCAACGACGCGGGACGCACCTGGACCAAGCTCGGGCTCAACGATGGCCAACAGATTCCGCGCATCGCAATCGATCCGCGAAATCCCGATCGGATTTTCGTCGCCGTACTCGGCCATCCGTATGGCCCCAACACCGAGCGCGGAATTTATCGCTCGCTCGATGGCGGCCGGAGCTTCACGAAAGTGTTGTATCGCGACGAGAATACTGGTGGAGCGGATGTCGTACTCTCTCCCGATGATCCCAACACCCTGTATGCGGTGCTCTGGGAAGCGCGCCAGGGACCGTGGGAGAATGCCGCGTGGAGCGGCAGCAACTCCGGACTCTTCAAGAGCACCGATGGCGGCGCGACGTGGGCGCAGCTCGGGGGTGGCCTTCCCACCACAGCGGATGGACTCGGGCGGTTTGGCATCGGGATTTCACCGAGCCGTCCGCAGCGCATCTATGTGACCGTGACGGCCGGCGAGAAGAGCGGTTTGTATCGCAGTGATGATGCAGGCGCGAGCTGGACGCGCACCACAAGCGACAACCGTGTCTACGGGCGCGGAGACGACTTCGCGGCAATCACGGTTGATCCGCGCGACCCGAATACGCTGTACTCAATGAACGTCGTCGCGTGGAAGAGCACCGATGCCGGAGTGACGTGGAAGAGCTTTCGCGGCGCGCCCGGAGGCGATGACTATCAGCGGCTCTGGATTAATCCGCTGCAGCCCGGGCTGATGCTCATGGTCTCCGACCAAGGGGCGGTCATCACCGTGAACAATGGCGAAAGTTGGAGCTCGTGGTACAACCAGGGCACGGCGCAGTTCTATCACGTGACGGCCGACAACGCGTGGCCCTATCATCTCTGTGGCGGTCAACAGGAGTCGGGCTCGGCCTGCGTCGCGAGCCGCGGCAACGATGGAAGCATCACGTATCGCGATTGGCGTCCGGTGGGTGCGAGCGAGTACAGCTACGTCGCGCCGGATCCGTTGGATCCAAACATCTACTACGGCGGTACGGTCACGCGCTTCGATCGCCGCACGGGGCAGACGCAGCTCGTGAGCCCGAATGCGGGCACGCCGCGCGGCGGTCCGCCGCCTGCTTCTGGCGCGACACGTCCGGCCGGTGTGCCGGCACCGCCGGACTATTTCCGCGGCATCCGCACGATGCCGATCCTCTTCTCGCCGATTAATCCGCGCAAGCTCTACTACGGGACAAACGTCGTCTGGTCGACGGTGAATGGTGGGATGAACTGGACGCGATTGAGCGGCGATCTCTCGCGCGCGACGTGGGAAGTCCCGGCGAGCGTCGGCGTGTATCGCGACCGACCAAACGCCGTCGCAACACGTCGTGGCGTGGTCTATACGATCGCGCCGAGCTACGTGGACTCGAACACAGTGTGGGCCGGCACCGATGACGGCCTGATTCATGTCACGCGCGATGGGGCCAAGACGTGGCGCGATGTCACTCCGCCGCAGATTGGACCCTGGTGGAAGGTCTCCCTGATGGACGCCTCGCACTTCGATGCGGCGACAGCCTACGCGGCCGTGAATACGATGCGCCTCGATGATCTGCGTCCGCATCTCTATCGCACGCGTGACGGTGGCCGCACCTGGACGGAGATTGTGACCGGTATCGACAGTGGCGCGACGATTAATGTCGTGCGCGAGGACCCGCGTCGCCGCGGGCTCCTCTACGCGGGCTCAGAGAACCACGTCTGGTTCTCGCTCGACGATGGCGACCACTGGCACCCGCTCCGCCTCAACATGCCAGCAATCTCAATCCGCGATCTGATTGTAAAGGACGACGACATCGCGGTCGCCACGCACGGCCGCGGGCTCTGGATCCTCGACGATGTCTCAGTGCTCCGGCAGTGGAACGTGAACATTGCGGCCGATGCTGTGACGCTCTTCAAGCCGGCGACGGCAACGCGCGTCACGTATTCGATGTACACCGACACTCCCGTGCCGCCCGATGAACCTCGCGCTGAGAATCCTCCTGACGGTGCGGTCGTCGACTACTTCCTACACTCCGATGCGCGAGTGGTCGAGCTGGAGATCCTGAACGCAGCGGGACGCGTGCTTCGGAAGTACTCGAGTGCGGATTCCGCGCCGCCTCCCGCCGATGCTGGGAATGCGCCCTGGTACTGGTTCCGTCCGATCACCGTACCCGGTGTGAAGGCGGGAGCGCAGCGCTTTGTGTGGGATCTTCACTACGCACGCCCCACCACCGAGTGCTCGCTCCCGATCTCCGCGACGCCTTTCAATACGAAGTGCGAGCCCGAAGGCCCGTGGGCGATGCCCGGCACCTACACGGTGCGCCTCACCGTAGATGGCGTCTTTCGCACGCAGCCGCTGACGGTGCGTATGGACCCCCGCGTGCGCACGCCGCTCGCCGCGCTTCGGCAGCAACACAATCTCTCCGTCCGACTGTACGATGCGATCTTCGAGGCGCGGCGGTTGGTCGCCGAGGCGCGCGCGAAGGGGCTCAACGACTTCATCGGACGCGAGGGATTCGGCGGAATCGAGGCGAGCCATCTCGCTGTGCTCGACGTCCTCCAAGGGAGTGATGCGCCGGCCACCGCCGCGCTCGTCAATGCCGCGACTGCGCGACTCGCCGCGTGGGATGCGCTCATGGCGCGGTGGAGGCGCGCGGCGCCCTGACCGACGCCCGCGACTTCGCGCCAGATTCAACCGTGCAAATCACTGACCGCCGTCTCGTGCTTGACCCGCGCGATCCCGCATTCGTACGCGACCCCTACGTCGCGTACGATGTGATGCGGCGTGCCGCACCAATGATCTACTGGGAAGACCTCGGCTTCTGGTGCTTCGCTCGGCATGTGGAAGTGAATGCCTTGCTGCGCGATCGCCGCTTCGGGCGCCAGATCCTCCACAAGGCGACGCGCGAGGAACTCGGCTGGCCTGCGCCGCAGCCGCATCTCGCGGCCTTCGACGCCGTTGAGCAGCACTCGTTGCTCGAACTCGAGCCGCCCGCGCACACTCGCATTCGCGCGCTGGTGAATCCTCCCTTCGTTCCGCGGTCGATTGAGCGGCTCGCCCCCCGCATCGAGGCGCTGGCGCACACGCTGATCGACAGCTTCGCCAGTCGCGGTGAGGCGGACCTCCTCACGGCATTCGCGCAGCATCTCCCCGTGCTCGTGATCGCCGGCTTCTTGGGCGTCCCGGAGTCGATGGCACCGCAGCTACTCACGTGGTCGCACGACATGGTGGCGATCTACCAGATCCGTCACGATCGTGCGATTGAGGATCGCGCGGTCTCCGCGACCATCGCGTTCAGTGCCTACATCCGCGAGCTGATCGAGGAACGCCGTCTGCGGCCCGGGGACGATGTCCTCTCCCAGTTCCTTGCCGCACGGGGATCGGCAGGGGACGCGTTAAGCACCGACGAACTCGTGACCACCGCGATCCTATTGCTCAACGCGGGACACGAGGCCACGGTCCACGCGATCGGCAATGGCGCGGCTTCGCTCCTTGCTCAGCACGACGACGGCGTCCAACAGTTCCTCGCCTCGCCCGTCTCGGTGAGCGAGGAGATGCTGCGCTTCGATCCGCCGTTGCATCTCTTCACGCGCTACGCACTCGAG
>JAYTDH010000065.1:0-3712 GCA_043736095.1 Gemmatimonas sp. | reverse complement strand
TTAAATGTCACGCACGCTTGGCACTCAACCTGCTGCGCCGAAAGTGTGGAGTAGAGCAGGAGACCAGCGAAGCCGATGGCCAGACAGATCATGATGATGGTGCCCTTCTTCATCAGTGCGTTCCCGTGGGATGAATGCGCATCGAGCCCGGCAGTGCGTCAAGCAATGGCCGGAGGTCGGTCGCGCGATCGAGTGAGGTTACAAACGTCAGTCCATCGAGCGTGACGACGAGCATCCGCGACACGCCATACACCACCACGGTGCCGCGCTCGGCGTGCACGACATTGCAATCGGCTTCCACAAAATGGACGTTGCCCACCGCGCCGTTCCCATCGTCGTCGAGTTCGCGCGCGCGGCGAAGCGACGCCCACGTCCCGACGTCGTCCCACCCAAAATCGCCCTGAATCAGCAACAACCGGTTCGTGCGCTCGAGCAGCCCACGCTCGAGCGATGTCGCGCGCACCATCCCCACATAGCTGGGAAGATTTCCCACTGCGAGCGCGTCGAGTCCATCGCGCACTTCGGGCGTGTGCTCGCGCAGCTGCGCGAGGATCGTCTCCGCCGAGCCAATCAAGATTCCGCTGTGCCAGCGGCAACCTTCGGCGATCATCGTCGCCGCATCGTGCTCGCTCGGCTTTTCCACGTACCGCAACGTTGCCGCGGCGCCGCCTTTCGTGAGGGGCACGTCAAGATCAAGCGCTGCACCCGGCATCAGATACCCAAAGCCTGTCTCCGGACGCGATGGCACGATGCCCACCGAGACCAGCGCCGACTCGCGCGCCGCGTAGGCCGCACCGCGGCGTAGCGTGCGGCGAAACTCCTCAGGGAAATCGACCGCGAGATCGGCGTGTACGGCGACGCACATCGCACTGGGGCCCGCGCGGCGCATCAACTCCTGGGCGCCCCACGCAAGTGCCGCGGCGGTGCCGAGCGGTCGCGGTTCTACGAGCACATTCGCCTCGGGCACGTCTTTCGTGACTGAGCGAATCGCGGGGGCGATGTCGCGGCTCGTGAGGATCAACACGCGCTCCGGCGGAATCGCGGGCTGCAGACGTCCCACGGTTTCTTCGATCAACGTCTGCTCAGACACGAGGGCCAGCAGAGGCTTGGGGCGCGCGGGGGTCGAGAGCGGCCAAAAACGCGAACCGATGCCTCCTGCAAAGACAATCGCCCAGAGCGCGACGTCGGTCTCGGGCTCGCTGAACGCGACCGGCTGCTCCATCGGCATCGTGCCGGTCGCGGTGCTCCCGCTCGACCCCGAGAACTGATTGGGCCGAGATCCGCTTGGGGGGCCGTCCTTCGGACCGTTCGGTGGAAATGCGCCTGACGTGGGCATAGTCAGCACAAGCTAGACGCTGGTCGGCGGGGTCGCCACAGGCGTCATCGCAAGATCAGGAGCCCAACGAACGCCACGCCCCAGATCAACAGCATCCCGGGGACCGCGAATCGAAGCCACCGCCCGTACGGCACATTCGCCTTGTAGAGCATCGCCAGCATCGCGCCGTTGGTGGGATTCACGAGATCGGTGATGATGGCGCCCGCCGAGTACGCGACCACCGCGCTGTCGCGGCTGAACCCTAAGAGATCGGCTAACGGTGCCATGATCGGCATCGAGAGGACCGCCTGCCCACTAAACGATGGCACGGCGATATGGAGCACCGCGTGCACCGGAATCATCAGCGTGGCGGCGGCGAGCGGCGGCACCAGCGACAGGGGTGCGACGAGCCCGGCGATGATCGTATCGATCACCTTGCCGTCGGTGAGCACCACGGAGATTGCGCGCGCCACACCGACGAGCAAACTCGCGCCGAGCATGACTTCCATCCCGCTGATAAAGCCGGTCGTCGTTTCCGTGAGCGTTCTCGACTGCAGCAGGCCCACCGCGAAGCCCGACACGAGGAACATTGCGCTGAGCTCGTTGATTCCCCAGTTGAGCGCCAGCACTCCCCACACATAAATCAGAATCGGGGCCACGCACACGAACAGGGCCATCAGATCGCGACGCGACGGCGGGGCGTGCGTTTCCGCGACGAGCACCGGACGGATGTCGTCTTTGTCGCCCTGCCAGAGCGTCCAACCAATCCACAATGCGAGTGCGACAACTAGCATCCCCGTGCGCACGCCAACGCCGCTCATCGGCGGCAGTTCTGCAAAGCGCAACGCGATGCCCGTACCGTAGGGATTCGTCTGTCCGAAGGTCGCCCCGACGAGCGCCGCCCCCATGCTCATCGCGAGGGCCGTGATGGCGCCGTACCCGAGCCCCACGCTCAGCACCACAAGCACGGGCATCAGGGCGATGAACTCCTCGTGCATCGACTCCGCCGCGCCAAAGCCGGCAAAGATCACCGAGAGCAGCACAATCAGGAGCCGCGGGCGTCGCGTGTTCCCCACGAGGGCGCCGAGCAAACGACTGAGCGCGCCGGTGGACTCGAGCAACGCGAACGCGCCGCCCACAAAGAGGATCGAGAGGATGACCTCGATTCCCGCCGCCATCCCGCGCGTGACCCCCACGAGCATCGCCAACGGGCCCACTGGGCTCGCCGCGACCGGTGCGTACGTGCCTGGGACGACAAGCAAACGGCCGGTGGCGGGATCCGCGATTCGCTCGTACTCGCCGGCCGGAAGCACCCAGGTGAGTACCGCGGCGACGGCGACCCCACCCAGGAGCATGACGAGCGGATGCGGGAGGCGGAGTTTCACGGGCCGCAATGGTAACGCGCCGAGCACAACGGGCGCAACGCGCGATGCGGGATCGGACACGTCCGCGATGGTGACACGTCCTGGGGTCACGGTGCGGCACGTGCCGCCAAACAACCCCGCGTTCACCGGCGATCGGGCGGGATTTGGCGGCACTTGTGGATGTCGGCTTGCACGAACGGGTCTGGACGTTCTATCGTGGTAGAGGTCGGTTCTTCGCCTGAGCCCATCTAGAGGCAACTGATGTTTGAGTATCTCACCACAACTCAACGTGCGACTACGCTCCCTGTAGGTCGGGGTGCGATTGCGAGCATTGCGCTCCACGCGCTATTGATTGGCGGCGCGGCCTACGAGCGCTCGAGAGGCCCGGCCGACGAGGCGGAGTCGTGGGATGAGATCCCCGAGGGGCTGACCTACATCGCACCGCCAAACATCGCCTCCTCGGCGAGCCAGGTGCAGATTCGGTACGAATCCAGCGGGGGCGCCGAGGGCAACGAGAACCCAACCGACCGACTCGATGGAACCGGCGGGCGCGTGCGCGGTGTCGGGCCCGGGGCGAACGCCGTCGCGAGCGTGAGCGGGGGCGACGAGGTCCCCGATCAGATCGCGCAGCCGACCGAAGACCCCTTTGAGAACGCGTTCTCAAGCGTCGAAGTGGAGCAGCAGGCCGCGCGCGACCCCGCGAGCGCGGCACCCGTGTATCCCGCCAAGCTGATGTCGATCGGCATCGAAGGGTATGCCGCGATGCGCTTCGTGGTGGACTCCGCGGGGCATGTGGACATGGAGTCGGTGCGGGTGCTCGACTTCACGAACATCGAGTTCGTGGTGGCGGTCCGCAACGCGATGCCGCGGATGATGTTCTCGCCAGCGCGCTTGGGCGACCGACCGGTGCGACAGCTTGCCGAGCAGATGTTCCGATTCCAGATCGAGAAGCCGCCGATCAGCGGACCCGCAACAGCATCCAGCGTAACGGCACCTCGTATCCCTGTACCTCAAGAGTAAATCCCGCTTCGCC
>JAYTDH010000064.1:0-8142 GCA_043736095.1 Gemmatimonas sp. | reverse complement strand
TCAATCCGAGCTCGCGGATGAAGTCGGTGCGACCGACCTCGCACCAGATGAGGTAGTTGGCGTGATACGCCACTCCCATCTGGTCGGACTCGGCATAGCGGACGCGGATCTCGGAACGGGACTCCATAGGGGGCGAGTCTACCCGGAACCTCAGGCCTTTGTAAAGGGCAGCGCGCTCGCGTAGCATTCGTCGATGCTTCCCGGCCCCGCCTATCTGCTCTCCGACGCACACCTCGGCGTCGCGCCGCCCGAGTCCGAGAATGAGCTGCTCGGGTTGCTCCGCGCGCTTCCCGAGGACGCCAAGTCGCTGGTCATCAACGGCGACCTCTTCGATTTCTGGTTCGAGTGGCGGCACGTCGTGCCGCGGGCGGGCGTACGGGTGTTGGGAGAATTGGCGCGGATTGTGGACCAGGGGATCCCCGTGCTGTGGATCGCCGGCAACCACGACTGCTGGGGAGGCGACATTCTGCGCAAGGATATCGGCGTGACGTATCACGTTGGTCCATGGCGCGGCCAACTCGGCGGGTGGGACACCATGATTGAGCACGGGGATGGCCTGCGCGAGCGCGAGGATGCCCCGTATCGCCGTCTACGTACGATCCTCCGGCATCCCCTGTCGATACGGCTCTACCGCTGGCTGCATCCCGACTGGGGCACCGCGCTCGCACGGGGCTCGTCGCACACCAGCAGGAACCACCGACCGCGCGACGGCGGCGAAGGGCTCCGCGCGGTGGCGCACACCCGTCTGGCGGCGGCGGACGCGCCGGAAGTGGTGGTGTTCGGACATTCGCACGTCGCGACGGTCGAGCGGGCTGAGCGCGGGGTGTTCGCGAACCCCGGCGCGTGGCTCGACCAATCGCGCTTTTTGCGATTCACACCGGAGCGACTCGAGCTCTGCCGCTGGACGGCCCAGGGACGGCTGGTCGAGTCGAGCCTCGATCACACGGCTCGCTAACGGCGCGCTAACGGCGCGCTAACGGCGCCCTAACGGCGCCCTAACGGCGAGGTGCGCGGCCGAAACGGAACGTGGCGGCAATCGCGGGACCGAAGGGCGTCTGGCGAATCGCGACCTTCTCCGGGAGATCCCACAACTGCGCGGCCACGTAGGCATCAGCACCGGCGAAGAGGTGGTTGAAGATCAGCACCGCCATCCAATCCTCGAGATGCAGCCGGCGTGTGCGAACGAAGGCCTCGGTGTAGCGCGGGACATCCCACGCCGTGACGATTGGCAGCCCGAGCGTGTCGCGTGCCGCGAGCCCCGTGCTCGCATCGAGCTGATAAGTCCGCGGCATCGAGTCGCCGCGGAAGCTGCGCGCGAGCTGCAGATCTTCGCCGGAGCGGTGGAGCATCGTGAGCGCGAGTGCCTCGACGAACAAGAAGACTCCGCCGGCGTAGGGGCGATCGAGCTTGGCTTGGCCGGCGCCGGGAAAGACAAGGGACATGCGGAAGGCACGGCCAGGCGAGATTGGCGCGCGGGACACTTCCTCGCTGGGGAGCACCGAGACCGACACGGTGTCGACCGCCTGCACCGCCGACGGAGGAGTCACCCCGGCGCGCACGCCCGCTGACGACTGCGCGTGGGCGCTGCGCGCGGCGATCGCCGAGACGAGCACGAGTCCGAGCACGAGTCCGAGAAGCGCACGCGATACTGGCGAGAGCGTGTGGGAATCGAACCCACCCAGCCCGACTCGGTCGGGCCGCAACGGTTTTGAAGACCGCGGGGACCACCAGACCCCATCCACCCTCAGATACAGCAAATACTCTCGCGACATCTTCACGCGAGCCGCAGGCGCGGCCCACTGGTCCAGCGCTCAATGCGCCCGATGGCCACAGCGTGCGGCACCCGCGCCACGAACTCCTCAACGCGCGCCGGATCAAGCGCGACGAGCAAACCGCCCGAGGTCTGCGGATCGGTAAGCAACGCACGCACATCGGTCCCTGCATCATTCCAATCGGTCTCGGCGTCGACCCACGCGGCGTTCCGCGTGGCGCCACCCGTGGCGAACCCGGCGACGAGCGCTTCGCGCACCCCGCCAAGAAAGGGCACGATGGCGTGATCGATGACGATGGTCACGCTGCTGGCAACGGCGATGTGTCGCGAGTGACCGAGCAGACCGAATCCAGTGACGTCGGTCGCGCAGCGTGCGCCGAGTGCGACCGCTACACGGCTGGCGTCGCGGTTGAGCGTGGACATCGAGACATAGAGGGCCTCGTCCTGCTCGGCGGTCAGGGCGCCGCGCTTTCCCGCGGTCGCGAGAATGCCCGTGCCGAGGGGCTTCGTGAGGACGAGCACATCGCCGGGACGCGCGTTGGCGTTGGAGAGGATGCGGTCAGGATGCACCTGTCCGGTTACCGCCAACCCGTATTTGAGTTCCTCATCGGTCACCGTGTGCCCGCCGACGATGCGCGCGCCGGCTTCGTGGACGGCATCGTGTCCACCGCGCAGGATGTCGGTGAGGACACTCAGGGGAAGCTTCTTCTCTGGGAATCCCACGATGTTCATCGCCGTGAGCGGCTCGCCGCCCATCGCGTACACATCGGAGAGCGCATTGGCGGCGGCGATGCGGCCGAACCGATACGGATCATCCACGATTGGCGAGAAGAAGTCCACGGTCTGCACGAGCGCCAGATCATCGGACAGCCGAAAGACCCCCGCGTCATCGAAGGTCTCGCGACCGATGAGCAAACGGGGATCAGTTTCGCGCGGCAGCGGCGCGAGCGCGGCGGATAGGTCACCCGGACCCATCTTTGACGCTCAGCCAGCGCCGCGCGAGAACTGTGTCAGGCGGAAGATGTCTTCTTTCGTCACGTGAGGATGAAGGTAGACGGATGCATGCGGCTACGGCTACTTGAGCTTCGCGACCAACTCGATTTCCACGTTGACGCCACGGGGCAGCGCGCTCACTTGCACCGTGGAGCGCGCCGGGCGCGCATCGCCGAGCGCGGCCGCGTAGATCGCGTTGAAGCGCGGGAAATCAGCCATGTCGGTGAGGAAGACGGTGGTCTTCACGACATCTGGCCACGAGAGGCCGGCTTCCTTGAGCACCGCGGCGAGGTTGGCAAGCACCTGATGCGTTTGCGGCTCGACATCGCCCGCGACGACCTCGCCCGTGGCGGGATCAAGCGGGATCTGCCCCGCACTGAACAAGAATCCGCCGGCGGTCGTGGCCTGGCTGTAGGGACCGATTGCCGCGGGAGCGGCGACAGTAGAAATGGTGCGCACGGAGGTGGTCATCAGGGAATCCTAGAAAAGGCCTTCGATCGAACCATCGGGATTAATACGCATGCGCTCGGCCGCTGGCACTTTGGGCAGTCCGGGCATCGTCATGATCTCACCACAGACCGCGACGACGAATCCGGCGCCGGCAACAGGATACACATCGTTCACCGTGACCTTAAAACCGGTCGGGCGCCCAAGCTTTGTGGCATCGTCGGAGAGCGAGTACTGCGTCTTGGCCATACAGACTGGCGTTTCGCCGAGTCCAATGCTCTCGAGATACTTAATCGCGCGGTCGGCCTTGGCGGAGTACTCCGCACCCTCGCCACCGTAGACGTTCTTCACGATGGTTTCAATCTTGGTCTTGATCGGTAGCTTCGCATCATAGATCGGCGCGAAGTTCGACTTGCCTCCGGCGAGGATTTCGAGCACCTCCTTCGCGAGGGTTTCGCCCCCTGCCCCGCCCTTGGCGAAGACCTCGCAGAGCGCGACGCGCGCGCCGGCTTTCTCTGCCGCGTTGCGGACCATCTCGAGTTCGGCGTCCGTATCGGTGCCGAAGCGGTTGATTGCCACGACGAGCTCCATCCCGAACTGGCGCACGTTCTTGATGTGGTGCTCGAGATTCACGACGCCCTTCTCGAGGGCTTTGAGATCTTCGGTGGCGAGTTCGGTCTTCTTGGCCCCGCCGTTCATCTTGAGTGCGCGGATTGTCGCGACGACGACTGCAGCCTCGGGTATGAGCCCACCGAAGCGGCACTTGATGTCGAAAAACTTCTCCGCACCGAGATCAGAGCCGAAGCCGGCCTCCGTGACCACGATGTCGCCGACGGCGAGCGCCGCGCGCGTCGCCAGAATGGAGTTACACCCGTGTGCGATGTTGCCAAACGGGCCGGCGTGCACGAAGGCAGGGCCGCCCTCGAGCGTCTGCACGAGATTCGGGCGGATAGCATCCTTGAGCAGCATCGCCATTGCGCCATGCGCATTCAAGTCGCGCGCACGAATCGGCTTGCGATCCGCGCCGTACGTCGCGCCGACGATGATGTTGCCGAGCCGTTCTTCGAGATCCGCAGCGCTCGTGGCGAGCGCGACGATCGCCATCACCTCGGAGGCCGGGATGATGACGAAGCGCTCCTCGCGCACGACGCCTTCGCCGGGCCCACCGAGTCCGATGATGACCTTGCGGAGGGCGCGATCGTTCATGTCGATCGTGCGCGGCCACGTGATGCGGCGGGGATCGATATTGAGCGCGTTGCCCTGCTGCAGATGATTGTCGAGCATCGCCGCGAGCAGCGCGTGCGCCGATGAGATCGCGTGAAAGTCGCCAGTGAAATGCAGGTTGATATCGTCCATCGGAAGCACCTGCGCGTACCCGCCACCGGCCGCGCCACCCTTCACCCCGAAGACGGGACCAAGCGAGGGTTCACGAATGCAGAGTACGGCGTTCTTGCCGAGACGACGGAGCGCTTGCGCGAGTCCGACAGACGTTGTCGTCTTGCCCTCACCGGCGGCGGTGGGGTTGATCGCCGTAACAATGACGAGCTTCCCTTTCGGCGCGCGCGTCGTGAGTTCGAGCGAGACCTTCGCTTTGTACTTGCCGTAGAGGTCGAGATCGTCGGGGCCAAGGCCGATGTCGGCGGCGACATCAGTGATGAGGCGGAGTGTCGCCGCTTGGGCGATCTCGATATCGGAGGGAACGGTCATGGGGGGCGGCTAGACCTCGACGGGGGGATGGAGCGAAAACAATCGACGTGCATTCGCGGTGACGAGAGGGCCGAGCGTTGCGGGATCGGTCTGGCGCACGACCGCGAGTCTCTCCAGCGTACGCGCACACCAGGCCGGTTCGTTGCGTTTGCCACGGTGCGGCACGGGCGCGAGATAGGGGCTATCGCTTTCAAGCAAGAGACGATCATCCGGCACGAGTCGGATGATGTCGTCTCCTTCCCACTTCTTGAATGTGACGATGCCGGCGAAGCTCACGCACCAGCCGGCCTCGAGCCCAACATGGGCGAGCGCGACGGACCCAGTAAAGCAGTGGAGGACGCCGCGAATACCGGCTTCACCCGCCTCGCGGATCATCGCGGCCGTGTCGTCCTCGGCTTCGCGGGTATGGACGACGACTGGGCGCTGATGCTGGGCAGCGATGGCCAGTTGGGCAGCGAACGCGCGGCGCTGGAGCGCGCGTGGCGAGTGATCGTAGTGATAGTCGAGGCCGCACTCCCCGACGGCGACGGCGCCGTGCGTCATGGCTTCGACGATCGCGTCGCTATCGCGCACGGGATCGAAGCCGGCGGCATCGTGCGGATGAATGCCGGCGGTCCACCACACGAACCCGGGGTGCGCGTCGGCGATTGCGCGGGCGCGCCCCGCAGACTCAAGCGATTCGCCGATGCAGACCACGCCGAGCCCGCCCGCCTCACGAATGCGGTCGAGCACGGACTCGCGATCGTCGGCGAAGGCGGGATCGCCGAGATGCGCGTGGGAATCAATCCATGGTGCGGTCACGCAGAATCCATGAAGCTGTGCATGCAGCGGTGCAGTGGGCGGTGCATAGAGCGGCGCGTAAAACGGTCGATGCATCGCGGACGGAACGCACGGACCCCGGCACGAGCGGACTCGGGCCGGGGTCGAGGGTGCATCACCGGCCGGCTCAGCCGCGCGTCGCCGTGGCGGGTCGCGTGGAGTGCGGCGTCGCGTCGTTCGTGCGGGGCCACTTCTTCTCGATCCAGAGGAGGAGAGGCGCGGCGACCCAGATGGAGCTAAAGGTGCCGACGATGATGCCGAACAGCAGGATCAGCGCGAAGGGTCGCATGACCTCGCCACCGAAGATCACGAGAGCCAGCAACGACGCGAGCGTCGTGGTGCCTGTCATGATGGTGCGCGGGAGCGTCTCGTTGAGCGAGCGATTGATCACGTCACGCAGTGGTTCTTTACGATTGCGACGCAGATTCTCGCGCACGCGGTCGAAGACGACGACAGTGTCGTTCATCGAGTAGCCGATGACGGTCAGGATACCGGCGACCACGAAGAGCGAAATCTCAATGTCGGCGTACTTGATGAATGCGAACGTCGCGAAGCTGTCGTGCATGGTGCCGAGCACCGCGGCCACACCGAAGCGCCACTCGAAGCGCCACGCGAGGTAGACGAGCGTGAGCGCGAAGGCAATCAGCGTGGCAAGGATCGCGTTCTGACGGAGTTCGCCGCCGACGCGCGGTCCGACCGCCTCACCCGAGAGACGCTTGAAACCGTCGGGTCCGAACTTCGCCCGCAGGGCCGCTTCGATTTCATCGGCGACCGTACCCGCGCCGCCAATCTGGCGCTCCACCTGCGCGCGCTCCTGCGCGCGGATGCGGATTTCCTCCGGCGAACCGAAGGTGGTGATCTCGGCCTCGCCGAGGCCAGCATCCGACACCGCTGCGCGGACATCGGCAATCTTTGGTGCGGTCGCGAACTCGAGACGGAGCTCAGTCCCGCCCGTAAACTCGATGCTGTAGTTGAATCCCTTCAGCGGCACGAGGATGAGCGCGGGAATCACGAACAGACCAACCGTGATCAACGCGAGCTTCCAATTGCGGACGAAGTCGTAGCTGGTGTTGTGTGAGATACGGAACATCAGATGCTCAGGGTCGAAGGGGCCGTCTTCTGTCGGCTGAGCCAGACATAGAAGAACGTGCGCACCGCGAAGATGGCGGAAGCCAACGACGCGATGATACCGGCAAGGAGCGTGACGGCGAAGCCGCGCACCGGACCGGTGCCGAACTGATAGAGAATCGTCGCCGTGAGGGCGGTCGTGACGTGCGTGTCGACAATCGCGGACCACGCGTGATCGAAGCCCTCATCGATCGCGAGGCGCACGGACTTGCCCGCGTCGAGTTCTTCGCGGATGCGCTCGAACACGAGGAAGTTGGCGTCTACGGCCATTCCGATCGAGAGCACGAAGCCCGCGATGCCGGGAAGAGTTAGCGTCGCATCGAAGCCGGCGAGGATGGCGAGCGTGATGATGATGTAGAACGCGAGGCCAATCACGGAAAGGACGCCCGCAAAGCGGTAGTAGCCAACCATGATCAGGATCACGAATCCAATCGCGAGCAGACCGGAAGTAAGGCCCTGACGGATCGCGTCCTCACCGAGCGAGGCACCAATCTGACGCGCCTCCACGACGATGAGCGGCACGGGCAGTGCACCCGCGCGAAGCACGAGGGCCAAGTCCTGCGCCTGCTGAATGTCGCGGCCGCCCATCGTGATCTGTCCGCGGGTGCCGATAGCGCCCTGGATGGTCGGGGCGCTCATCACGCGGTCGTCGAGGACGATCGCCATGTTATCGCCGATGTGCTTGCCGGTCTCGTTGCGAAACCGGCGACCGCCCTCGTTGTTGAGCTGGAAGTCAACCTTGGCGCCCTCGAGGGGATCCTGGTTCGGCTTCGCGTCCACGAGGTACTCGCCGGTGATGATGTCACGCGACTCAAGCACATAGAGCGGACGATAGTACTGCTGACCGAGAACGATGGAGTCGACACCCCAGCGGACGACCTTGCCCGGCGGAAGTGCGTTCTGAATGGCCGAGTCGGCGAGAATGCGTTCGAGTGTGCGCACGTCAGCCATCGCGACCATGTACTGGCCCGGCATGCCGCCTGGTGCGAGCATCCGGCGGAAAGGCCCGTCGGGCGACGTGGCCGCGGTGTCCGCACCACCCGCCGAATCGGTGTTCTGGAAGAGCGAACTCAACGCCCGTGTCGTGTCCTTCGCATCGCTCGATGCGACGGCGCGGTCGAGGCCGCGATCCTTGGCGATCTGGTCGAGGCGCGGCGCGACGCGTTCCATCGCTTGCGTCTTGTCGGTAATCTGGAAGCGGAGGAATGCCGAGCGCTGAACAACGGCCGTGGCACGTTCCCGATCGTCGATACCAGGGAGTTCGACGGTGATGCGCG
>JAYTDH010000063.1:0-8726 GCA_043736095.1 Gemmatimonas sp. | reverse complement strand
TCGATCTTCGTGTTGTGCGTGCACGCGAGCTTGGCGAGTCGCCAGTCGAGATCCAACCGGTGCGGATCGGCATTGAGTTCGACGGCCACGCCGAGCTGGCCGGCGCGCTGCAGCACGGCGTTCATATCAATCGCGTAGGGCTCGCGAGTGAGCAACAGGCGTCCTGTCGGATGCCCGAGCACGGCCATGTGCGGATCCTCGAGCGCTTTTAAGACGCGATCCGTCATCTGCGTCTCGTTCATCCCGAATCGCGAGTGCACCGAGGCGATCACGTAGTCGAAGCGATCGAGTACTTCGACCGGATAGTCGATGCGCCCGCACGGGAGGATGTCCGCTTCGACGCCCTTGAGCACCGTGAAGTCAGGGAACGACGCATTGATCGCGTCAATCTCTTCGTGTTGCTTCACGAGCGACTCCGCCGTCAGCCCGCCCGCGTAGAACGCCGACTGCGAGTGATCGGAGATCCCCAAATAGCTCCAGCCGCGCATGCGTGCCGCCGCTGCGAGCTCGGCGATTGTTGCGCCGCCATCCGAGTACTGCGAGTGGCAGTGCAACACGCCGCGAATGTCGGGGAGCGTGATTAGCGGCGGCAACGTGCCATCCGCGGCGGCGGCGGACTCGCCGAGTCCTTCGCGAAGCTCTGGCGAGAGCCAGGGCAAACCGACTGATGCGTAGAGCGCCGGCTCATCGAGCAACTCAATCACGCGCCCGCTCGCATCGCGCAGATTATGTGCGCCGAGTGTGAGGCCGCGCAGTGCGGCGCGCGCGCCAACATCCTGCACGTGCGCCTCCGAGCCCGTCGCACGGAACCAGGTCACGGCGAACTGATCCGGCGTCACGCAGTGCAGTTGTAAGCGAATACCATCGTCGAATCGAATCGAGACCTCGCGCGTCCCGCTCCCCACAGAATCGCGCACACCGGGCGTACGTGCGAAGGCCGCGGCAACGGCTTCGGGTTCGCGCACGCAGGCGGCGACGATTTCCACCTCGCGGACCGTCTCACAGTAGCGACGAACAGCACCGGCAATCTCGGCGCGTACCACGCCCGGCTGACGACGGATTGCCGCGAGCAACCGCTCAGCCTCGGCGCGCCCGTGAGGGAGGAGGATCTGCGCGCCGCTCTCCTTGAGCCACGCAATCCCGCGCAGCACTTGCTCGGCGGTCCGTGCACCGAAGCGCGGCAACTCGGCGAGTCGGCCATCGCGGGCCGCGTCCTCGAGTTCCTGTAGCGTATCGAGCCCCAGCCCTTCGTGAATGCGACGGATGCGAGAGGGGCCGAGCCCGGGAACGCGCATCATCTCGAAGAGGCCTTCGGGAGTGCTTTCGCGCAGGCGATCGAGCAGGTCGGCGTCGCCAGTATCGCGGAACTGCTCGAGCACCTCGACGACTTCAGGTGCGAAGCGGCGCTTATCGCGCTTCAGGAGTTCGGCGAGAGGGCGCGCTTCGTCGGCCGCGAGGGAGCGGGCCGCATCGGCGTAGGGAGCGGGCACCGCCGGATCCTCACCCTGCAACTCCAACAGGGCGACAATCTCATGGAGCAGGTGGGCGGCGGCTTTAGAATCCATCGGCTAAAGATGGATAGAGGAGGCCCGACGACCTAGTCCTCGCGTCCCGCCATAATCCCGAGCTCGTCGATTAGGAGGTGCAGCTGCTTCTCGGTGAAGTCGATTTCCTGCGCCGCCCCATCGAGATCGAGGAGCCCGGCGCGCATCGAGATTGCCACCTGATTGAGGTAGCGAATCTTGGCCAGGATCTCCTCAGTGTGGCGGCGGAGTCCGACGTACCGACGCTTCTCGGAGAGGCCGCGTGTGTAGCGCCGCACCAACCCCTCTGGCGTGATCTGCTTGGCGAGGGCCATGACCTCCTCGCGGGATCGCCCCGGTAGCGCGGCGTGGTCGGGGAAGCCCAAATCCTCCCATGCTTCATCGGCAAACCAGAGACGCCCGATGTACTCGATGCCATCGAATGAGATGCGCACCGACACGTTGTATCGCCGATCTTCCACCTCGATGGTGGAGAGATGCGGTTGCACGATTTCCTGACTCGGCCGTTTTGCGTCGGTCACTGGGGTTCTGTCCGGTCCAAGAAGGCCTCGACTGCCGCGAAGAGTGCGGTGGGTTGTTCAACATACGGAACGTGGCCGCAAGCATCCAGCCACAGGTGCTCCGCGTGGAGCGCCGTGGCCGCCGCTTCGGCGGATGCCAGCGGGATTGGATCCTGACGACCGTGCACGACGAACGACGGTAAGCTGATTGTCGAGAGCGCGGGGATGAGATCGAACTCCCCGAGCGACTCCCAGACGGATTGCTGAACCCGGCCGGTCACACGGAAGGGCGTAAGATCGCGCGCGAGCGTGGGATCGGCAAAGTAGCCGGCCACGGAGAGCTCGAAGGTGCGCTGCTTGAACGCGTCGGGGTCATCTTCGCGGAGGCCGCTCGCGACGAGCGCCTCGCGCATCGCGGCGATGGCCGGCCCGGCCTGCCGGCGCGCGAACTCGGCCTCAAACTGCTGACGCCACGCGCGAGAGAGGGGGGCGGGATCCAGTAGAACGAGCCGGGCGGGCATCGGGCCGGCTCGACCCGCCGCGGCCTCAATCGTGTAAAGCGCGGCGAGCATCGCCCCCCACGAATACCCGACGAGGGTGAGCGGCCCGTGATGTAGCTCGGCGAGTAGCGCCGTCAGATCTTCCACGTGAGTCTGCCACGTGATCGGGGTACGCTCGTCGGTCTTGGAGCGTCCCCCGCCGCGCTGGTCATAGAAGAGGCAGTCTCGCGTGCGCGCGAGCTCCAGCATCTGTGGGAGGAGATAGTCGTGGTGCGCACCAGGCCCGCCGTGGAGCACGACGAGCGTCCCTTTGGGCGCACTCGGCGTGTAGCGGCACCAGTAGAGCGGCAGCGTCGCCTGCGTGGTGGTGCCGTCAGAGGACGGAATCGGAATCGGTGGCATCGGATATTAAAGAAAGCTCTTGGCGACCCGCGCGGTATTCAGGTGCACTCTGACAGTGTCCCGAATATCACGACCGTAGCCTCCGGCAATTGCGATCGCGACGGGGACGCCCACGACACGACTGGCCTCGAGCACAAGGGCATCGCGCCGCATCAGGCCGTCGAAGGTGAGTCCGAGCCGGCCGAGTGAATCCCCTTCGTGCGGGTCGGCCCCGGCGAGATAGAAGACCAGATCGGGACGGGCCGTCGCGAGCACTGATGGGAGCGCGTCGGCGAGCTTCTCGAGGTACTCGGTGTCTTGCGTCCCATCTTCGAGCTCGACATCGAGTCGCCCAGCGACCTTGCGAAAGGGATAGTTCCGCCGGCCGTGCATCGAGAAGGTGAAGGTGTCCGGATCGCTGGCGAAGATGGCGTGCGTGCCGTTGCCCTGGTGCACGTCGAGATCGATCACCGCCACGCGACGGATCCGTCCTGCGGCACGGAGCGCGTGGATGGCGATGGCGACATCGTTGAGCACACAAAAGCCCTCGCCGTGCGAGGCGAACGCGTGGTGGGTGCCACCGGCGAGATTCATGGCGATGCCGGCACGGAGCGCGTGATCTGCCGCCTCGAGCGTGCCACCGGCGGCGCGAAAGGAACGCTCGACCAACCCCTCGGACCACGGGAATCCGAGCGTGCGTTGCTCCTGGGAGGGCATCGTGCCGCGCACGAGGCGCTCGATGTAGGCGGGATCGTGTACGCGCTGCACGTCCTCGAGCGGTGCCCGGGCCGGATCATGCATCGCCGCCGGCGCAACGACGCCATCGGCGAGGACCGCATCGCGGAGGAGCGCGTATTTAGCGATCGGGAAGCGGTGCCCCTCGGGCAACGCAATCACGTAGTGCGCGCTCGACCACGCGTGCAGCGTCATGATCTCCCGCTTGACACGCCGACAGTCCTCACGAACAAGACGCGCTGCATAGGGCGGTGATTTGGCGACAGGGGAGTCCCAATGCTGAGGCGTCTGTGGTCGCGTCCTGCTACGCGGCGTATGTTACCGGAGCCAATGCGCGCGCACCAGCAGAGATGACCGAGCCCGCCTCTCCCTCCTCCGCTCCGCAGTCCATCGCGGTCCGTGTTGCGCGCCTTGTGGCGCGCATCGCGGCCGAGCCCGCTGCCGTGCTCGAGCATCGCACGGAGATCCGTGCGCTCACGCGCGCGCTCACCACCTCATTCAAGGGGCAGACGCTCATTCTCGCCGCGCTCGAGGATGGTGTGCTCTTGGCCGGTGGTGAAGCCTGCACGCCGGAGGATCCTGACGCGGCCGCGGCGTGCGTGCTGCTCGCAGCGCGCTTCGCTGCTTTCGGCGTGGACGAACTGACGCTCTCAGAGAAGTCCGCCGAGGCGGACTTGAACGATCTCGCACGCCTGCTCGCGACCACGCCACCACAGCCTGATCCGGTCGGATTCTTTGCGGCGCGAGCGAGCGCGATTGATGCGCGGGGGATCCCGCGGAAGCTGCGCGCGCGCGCGACGGGTTCGATCCCGGTCGTCCCGCCACCAACGCCGGTCGCCGCGGTCACTGCGCCGGAGCACGAGTTGTCGGCGGCTCCTGAGATGACGAGGGACGACGCGCGAACCGATGCGCTCACCGAGGCGATTGAGGTCCCGACCCCCAGCGACGCCACGCTCGTTGCCCTCTTCGCCGGCCTGCAGGCCGCCAAAGAACTCTCGGAACTCACACCGCTCCTGAAAGAGCTTGCCGAGTACGCGGATCTCGCGTTCCGCACGGGCCGCTTTGAGGCAATGATTGATGCAATCGCGGGGCTCGTGGCGATCGAATATCATCAGCTGGAGAAGGACTCCTCGGATGCGCGCCGCCAGGAGTTCGCCGCGCCGCTCCGGCAACTCGCGAGCCCGCGGATCCTCCGGCAACTCGCCGTCCTGCGCCACACGCGTGCGGCTGATCTGCGTGCGTCGCGCGCGTTGCAGGCAATCCTGTCTCGCTTTGGTACCGATGGCGCGGAGGCACTCATTGATGAGTACGCGAACGCCGCGTCGGATGCCGTACGCGCCGAGTTGCTGACGGCGTTGCGTGGGTTGCGACGTACGCCCGATGCGCTCTATGACGCGATTCGCGAGACCGACGATAACGCGGTTCGACAGGCCGTGCTAGTTCTCGGTGCGCTCGGGGATGAGGCATCCGTCCGCCTGCTCACGGACGTGCTGCGGCACCCCGAGCCGCGACTGCGACGTGCCGCGGTCGCGGCACTTGATCCGGTCCGTGCGGCTGGGGTCGAGGAGCAACTTGGAATCGCGCTCGGCGACGAATCACCACTCGTGCGCGCGCGTGCCGTCGTCGCACTCATGTCGCGCGGGCCAACTGCGTTGAAGTTCCTGCTGCCGACGCTCGAGCGCGAGCCGGACAAAGAGGTGCTCTACGCCGTGATCCATGCGGTGGGGAGCATCGGGACCGCCGAGGGTATTCAGGCGCTCATCCTCTGCGCGCAGGGCGAGTCGGCACACCCAAGCAAAAAGGAGAGTGCGTTCCGACTTCAGGCCTGCGCGGCACTCGTGTTAGTTCGTACGCCGCACGCGATGGCGGCGGTCGGTGTGCTCCGTGCGGACCGCGACCGTGCGGTGCGCGAGGGATCGTTGCGCCTCGTCGCCCAAGCGGCGCGCCGTCCGACCATCACTACGCAGCGGGTCGTGGCCGACTGAGGCGCGTGGCTGCACTCAACGTGCGGTGAAATCCGTATCCTTGGTGACGGCGCGACAGCTCGCGGCAATCAGTGAGGCCGCGTGATCGAGATCGATCAAGCTCACCATCTCGTTGGGCGAGTGCATGTAGCGATTCGGCACCGAGAGCAGCGCGGTGGCGACGCCCTGTCGTGCGAGATGGATTGCATCGGCGTCGGTGCTTGTCTCGCGACCGGCCGCGTGTAGCGTGTAAGGAATGCGCGAGGACTCCGCGGTGTCGCGCAGGATGCGGAACGCGACGGGCGAGATCACCGAGCCGCGCGTCAGCACCGGACCACTGCCCAGCGGTGAGTGCCCGAGCTCCTTCTTCTCCACACCCGGATGATCGGTCGCGAAGGTGACGTCCACCACGATCGCCATCGCGGGATCCACGCGCTCGGCGCTCACGTGCGCGCCGCCGCCACGATAGGCAATCTCTTCCTGCGTAGTTGCCACGGCGACAACCCGCGCCTCGCCGGGATTTTGCGCGTAACGACGGAGCGCCTCGAGGATCACGAACGCGCCGATACGGTCGTCGATTGACCGCGACACGATCCGATCGTTGGGGAAATCGAGCGTGCGCTGGTCGATTACACCGGCGTCACCGATCGCGAGGAGCGCCTCGGCCTGTGCACGGGAGGTCGCACCAATATCCACCCAAAGGTCGGTCAACTTTGACGCCTTCTCACGCTCGTCGGGCTTCATCAGGTGAATCGGCTTTTTGCCGATCGCCCCGAGCACCTCACCCTTCCGCCCCTCGAATCGGATGCGCTGCGCGACGAGCACCTGCGGGTCCCAGCCGCCAATCGGGCCGATATACACGAATCCATCGTCATCGATGTACGTGACGATGACGCCAATCTCGTCGATGTGTCCGGCGAGCATGATTGTCGGCGAGCCGGTGGGGTTCACCACCGCGATCGAGTTGCCGTGGACGTCGCCACTGACTTCGGCGGCGAATGTCCGCGCTTCGTCTCGCCACACCTTGGCCGGCGCCGATTCGTAGCCAGAGGGGCCTGGGGTATCGAGCAACGTCTTGAGAAAGGCGACGGACGGTGGCTTGAGCATCGAAGGCTCCTCAGGCGCGCGCAGCGGCCGTGAGCGGCTGCGCAAAGATCGGGTCGACAGGCGTGAACAATGACGGGTGTAGCAAACGCGCAATGACCTCAATGCCATCTACCAAGCGCGGTCCCGGACGGCTCGCGAAAGCATTGGCATCGAGGGCGAACACTTGGCGAGACCGCGCCCACTCCCACTCCGGAAGCGCGAGCAGCCGCTTCCCCTCCTGAATAGCGCGTGGGAGGTCGTAGCCGCAGGGTGCGATGAGGATTACCTCAGGGTTCGACGCGCGGACCTGCTCGAGCGTCACGACGACCGAGTGCTCACCGGGCTTGGCGAGTACATCAATCCCGCCGGCGCGATGAATCATCTCCGGCACCCAGTGCCCAGCCGCGTAGATGGGATCGCCCCACTCGATCACTGCCGTTCGCGGACGTGGCGCGTGAGCAGACTTGAGAATCGCCGCTACGTGCGACATCCGGTTGCGCGCGCCGGCAATAAACTCATCCGCTTCATCGGACACGCCGAGCGCGACGCCGACACGCGCGATGTCCTCCAGCACACCGTCGAGCGAGGTCGCGCTGAGAGTAATCACCTGCGGTACGGGCAGGAGACGCATCGCGAGCGCGCGTACGTCGGTCTCCATTACGGCGCAAACCTCGCACAGCGACTGCGTGAGGATGAGATCCGGGCGGAGCGCGGTGATGCGGTCTTCGCGCAACGAGTAGAGCGGCGTTCCGGTGCTGGTGAGGCCGCGCACTTGCGCGTCCACCACGCCAGGTGCGGCCTCGGCATCGACGGCCGTGGACGTCACGCGGACGCGAGACTCGACCATCGGCGGGTGATCGCAGCAGTGTGTGACGCCAACCAAGCACTCCATCGCCCCGAGCGCCGCGACAATCTCCGTCGCGCTCGGGAGTAACGAGATTACCCGCATCAACGACCGTCCTGCGGCACCGGCAGGAGCAGGAGCGCGAAGACGAAACCAATGACGCCGATGGCGAGCGTCGTCACCGGACCGCCGATGAAATGCAGGGTCGTGCCGAAGAGGGCGACGCCCTCACCGAACGACCAGCCGATCAAGGTGAGCGGACCACGCCTGCCGAGCGAAACAGACTGCACCTTCCCCTGCAGGACCAACGTGACGAGCATCGACACGGCCACGAGACTCCAGAGCACGTAGCGCATCGACTGTACGTTCAACTCTGACTCGACGGCGACATTCCCCTGCGAGCGCTGGAACAGCGCAATCCCCGCGAACGTGAACACCCCGACCATCAGCGCGATGCGAATGATGAACAGCTGCTTGGAGGGCATCGCTTACTTCCGCTCGTACACGAGCCGTCCGCCGAACCAGGTCGACAATACGTGTGTGTCCTGCAGTACTTCGGCGGGCACGCGCATGATGTCCTGACTGAGCACCACAAAGTCGGCGCGCTTCCCCGGAGTGAGTGAGCCAAGCTCAGCCTCTTGGAATCCGGCGTACGCGGCCCAGAGCGTCATCGAGAGCAGTGCTTCGTCGCGCGTCATCCGCTGCTCTGGGTACCACCCACCGACCGGCCAGTTGCGCGCATCTTGTCGGGCGACGGACGCCTTGAATGAAATGAGCGGATCGACATACTCCACCGGCGCATCCGAGCCGTTGGGGATCACGACATTCGTCGCGAGCAGCGAACGCCACGCATACGCACCGCGCAAACGCCCTTCGCCGAGCCGATTCCCAACCCAATACATGTCGCTCGACTGATGCGAGGCCTGCATCGACGGAATCACGCCCAACTGTGCGAACCGCGGGATGTCGTCGCTGTGCAAGATTTGCGCGTGCTCGATGCGGAATCGGTGGTCCGCTGTCGGGCGCGTCTTGAACGCGGCCTCGTACGAGTCGAGCACAAGGCGATTCCCGCGGTCCCCAATCGCGTGCGTATTCACCTGAAATCCAGCGACGAGCGCACGATCGGCAATCTCGCGGATGTGTTGCGGCGCCGATACCAACAGACCGCTCGT
>JAYTDH010000062.1:0-5960 GCA_043736095.1 Gemmatimonas sp. | reverse complement strand
TTCCTGACGTAAGTGGCGCTTTCACCGAGGTGAATGCAGAAATGTCCGTCATCGCAATCGGCAAGCTGCTCGGAGGACGAAGGATCATCGGCCATGAGGTGCGCTCCACCGATGAACTCATCGCGGCAGTGCGTAGGGGATTCCCTTCGGGGAGCCTCGACAGGCTCGTCAACGTCTTCCAGTCCGCGGACTTGACGGTCGCTGACATTTACCGCGCAGTCGGCAGTGTTCGGACGCTCCAGCGAAAGCACGCCAATCGCCTCCGTCTAACGCTTGGAGAGTCGGATCGGCTCGCACGGCTCGCTCGGGTGCTTGTGCGAGCCGAGTCGGCACTCGGCGACGCCCCACGCGGTCGGCGATGGATGACTGAACCGAATCAGGCGTTAGGTGAGGAACGGCCGATCGACCTGCTCGACAGCGACGCCGGGACACTGGCGGTGGAGCAAGTGCTCGGGCGGGTGGAGCACGGAGTCTACGAGTAGTCGCCGTGCTCGTCTTCCGAATCGCGAGAAAGCTCTACCCCGCCCTCGACGGAGAGGGTGCTCGGCTGAATGGCGGCCGATGGAACAGCGTGGGACTGCCGATGGTGTACACATCCGCGACGGCCTCGCTTGCTGCGCTCGAACTGCTAGTGCACGTCCGGCACGCGACGGCACCAGGTGATTTGGAACTGTCAACAATCGAGATACCCGACGAACTCTTAATCCACTCCGTGGATGTGAGCGCCCTCGGGTCCGGGTGGTACCTACCCACGGGGCTATCTGCGTGTCGTGCCGAGGGTGATTCTTGGCTCGCCAGCGGCAAGTCGCCGGTGCTGAGAGTCCCTGCCGCGCCGATCCATCACGAGTTGAACTATTTGCTCAATCCGAGGCACACCGATGCGGCCCGGATCAGCGTGAGAGAACGCGATACATTCAGTTTTGACTCGCGATTGATGAAATAGCGCGTCAATCGCGCTCCCCTTGCGAGGTTTGGTGGCGTTCTAATTGTTCACGGCTGTCTCGGGAGACCTCGAATGGGGAACTCGAATGGGGAACTCGAATCAGGTCGCGGTCCTGGTCGATGCCGGATATCTGTTCAAGGCTGGTGCGCAGGCGCTCGCCGGTCGCTCCGTGCGGTTCCTTGAGGAGCGCGATTGAGTGTCGCACTCGCCCCTGGTTGGCGTTGAGCTACGCGCCACCATCGGTCGGGCCTTCGCCGACACCGACTTACGTCGAGCCATCGAACGCGCGAGCCTGCTTCCACTCTCCCGCCACGTCCAGTCGCTCCACCCAAGCCTCGTGCGTCGGTCGATCCACCTCCGAGCCGCTCACCGCGAGCATCCGCGCGATGTCGCGCAGGTGCCGGTCGGACCCGCCGTCGCGAGAATATCGGAGCTTGCTGAGGATGACGTACTCGATCGGTGCGAACTGCACCGCCTCTCCCTGCACGACGCGCACCACTCGACGCCCGAGCGCCCAGGCGGCGAGATCGTCATTCCCCGCGAAATAGACGTCGGCGCGGAGCATCGTGGTGGAGTGGATCACGGTGCAGTGCCCCGCGCCCACCCGTGCACTCTCCTCAGCGACGACTTCGACCGGTGGCACGTAGAACTCGTCTGCCGGCCAGAGCGCGGTGAACGTGCCCGCAGACTTCGCCCCGAGCCGGATCACGAGGTCGACGTCGAGCGTGAGGCGCGGATGCCCGTACACGATGGCGGCGAGCCCGCCGGTGACCATCTACTCGATGCCGCCCCTATTGAGCGGCGCGACGAATAGCCCGACGAGGCTAGGCGCGGACGTCACGCAGCAACTCCCGCACACGAGTCACCACCTGCGTCGTGCCGTGCTCACCGGGTGCTCCGTGCCGCGATGTCGCGGGACGACGAATAGACTCCGACGCAAGGGTCTGTCATGGCGGGAAGATACATCCGTCCCGTCGCTCCGGAGGCGCACTCGGGTGGGACGTCATGCGGTGCCAGGATCTTACGGCGAATCCTAGAACGCGTCGTCGAGCAACTGTCGGCCATGCACAATGGCGAGGACTTCGATGCACTCGTCCCGAGGCCGATAGAAAATGCGAGACGGCGGCGAGACCAGATCTTTGAGGGTAGCGTCGTCCTTCTCCGGCACGAACTTCCCCGCGCGTTGCATCACGGCGTGCTCCGTCCAACGGAGCGGAAGCATCACGAGGCGCGACGGATCCGGGCGCGCACGCGAGCCAACGCCGCGTCGTGATCCATCGTGTGCCCGGCATCCGCATCGGCGACACCCCGCTCAATGGACTGCCGCACGTAGATCTCGTAGGCAAGATCGTCCCAGCTGGCGCTCGCAGGCAGCTGGTCGACGAGGCGCTTCGCGTCTGGGCGGATGTCGGGGGCGTCGGCCATGCACCTAACCTGTCAGGGGACTCGGACTACCGCAAACATCCCGAGCGCTCGAGGAGCCCCTCTTGTACGACGACGGCACAATCCCGGGAGCACCAACTCGCGGATCCGAGACACCGCAGGTCGGGTTTGACCTCGTTCGCATGACCGGGAATGCTTCGTCAGATTGCGCCGAGAATGCGTCGCAGCTGCGTCGGATCTTCGTCCAGTGCAGCGCGCGTCAGCTGGGGATGCAGCCCGACGAGGAAGTCGACATCACTGTCCGGGCGCGCCGTGTCCCTTCGCACGGACCCGAAGAGCGCGAGCCGACGCACACCGAGGCCAAAGATATCGGACTCTGCGGCGGTCAGACGCGCCTGGACGGTTGCGCGGGAAGGAGCCTGAGCGATCATGTCTCGAATCTAGCGCCGGGGGTGGCCCGCGTCACGTCAATCCCGTTGTCCTGTCAATCCCGTTGTCCGAGGCGCCCTCGCCCGCTCGCCGCCTCTCCCGCACCCCCGTAGATTCGGCCATGCCCACCATCGACCGCCTCACCACCGCCCTCGCCGACCGCTACCGCATCGAACGCGAGCTCGGCCAGGGCGGCATGGCCACCGTGTACTTGGCCGCCGACCTCAAGCACGACCGCAACGTCGCCATCAAGGTCCTCAAGCCCGAACTCGCCGCCGTGCTCGGCGCCGACCGCTTCGTGGTCGAGATCAAGACGACGGCCGCGCTGCAGCATCCGCACATCCTGCCGCTGTTCGATTCGGGCACGGCGGACGGCTTCCTGTACTACGTGATGCCGTTCATCGACGGCGAGACGTTGCGCGACAAGCTGAATCGCGAAACGCAGCTCGGTGTCGAGGAGGCGGTACGCATCGCGACCGATGTCGCCGACGCACTGCACTACGCCCACACGCACGGCGTGATCCATCGCGATATCAAGCCCGAGAACATTCTGCTGGCGAACGGCCGACCAATGGTCGCGGACTTCGGGATCGCGCTGGCAGTCTCAGCCGCCGCCGGTGGGCGGATGACGGAGACTGGACTCTCGCTGGGCACGCCGCACTATATGAGTCCCGAGCAGGCGACGGCGGAGAAGGAGATCACGGCTCGCTCGGACATCTACTCGCTGGCGAGCGTGCTCTACGAAATGCTCACCGGCGAACCCCCGCACATGGGGAATTCGGCGCAACAGATAATCATGAAGATCGTGACCGACACGCCGCGCCCGGTCACGGAGCTCAGAAAGACCGTGCCGCCGCACGTCGCAGAGGCTGTTGCCCAGGCGCTCGAGAAGTTGCCCGCAGACCGGTTCTCATCGGCGGCTGATTTCGCCGCCGCGCTCAACGGCCGGATTGCAACGCGGAGTTTCGCGCAGAGCGCGCCTGCCGCGGCGAACGCGGGACCGTGGCGACGGATGGCTGCCGGTGCGGGAGTCGTCGCTATCGCGAGTCTAGCCATAATGCTGTGGGCACTGCAGCGCACCCCAGCCGCGCCGGTCATCCGGATGCATGCTGCATTCCCGGAAGCCCAACGCGTGCAGTGGGCCCCGACGCGCCGGTTCGCGCTTTCGCCCGATGGATCCAGAATGGTGTACGTCGGTCCGGCCGGCGCGGGGACCCAGCTTTGGGTGCGCGAGCTGAATGCGCTATCGGGGCGTCCGATTCCCGGAACATCGGATGCCTTCTCACCGTTCTTCTCCCACGACGGCCTGTCGGTTGGCTTCTTCACCGGCTTGCCATCAGACCTCAAGACGATCTCGATCGGCGGCGGCGCTGCCCGGACCATCGTGCGCGATTCCGCCAGTCCGCATGGCGGGGACTGGGGCGAGGACAACAATATCTACTTCACTCACATCGGCGCGCGGCTCGCGCGCGTGCCGGCGTCGGGAGGCCCTGTCGAACTCGTGAGTGTGGTCGACACGGCGCGTGGTGAGACCGAGCACGATTGGCCGCAGTTGCTTCCCGGTGGACGCTTCGTGCTAGTGCAAATCTGGCACGGCAGTAAGGAGGATGCCGAACTCGGCGTACTCGACCTTGCGTCTGGACGTGTGGAACCGGTCGCACAGTCGACGTACGGCCGATATGTGAGTTCCGGGCACCTGGTGTACGCTGGAGCCGAAGGTGCGCTGACGGCGATAACGTTCGACGCCGGGGCCGGCAAGGTCACTGGCTCAGTGATCCCGCTCAACGAGCGGGTCGAGGTCGACGGCAGCATCGGCAGTGCACAGTTCGACATCGCGCAAAACGGAACGATGATCTACACCCCGGGCGGCGACGATGTCGGTCAGCGCGTGGCCTGAGTGGATCGTACCGGTGCGGAGTTTCCGCTGGATAGCGCGTGGAAGGGTCGTTTCGGCACGGTTGCCCTTTCACCCGACGGAACGCGCGTCGCAGTAACCGTTGCCTCGCCTGAGGGTGAGAACATCTGGATCAAGCAGCTCCCGGCCGGCCCACTCTCCCGCCTGACGACTGACGGCAGCAATACACGTCCGAAGTGGACGCCGGACGGTCGCCGCATTGCGTTCGTCTCGACCCGGAGTGGCCGGTACGCCGCGTGGATCCAGCGATTCGATGGGAGCGCCAAACCGGAATTGTTGCTCGTCGATTCACGGAAGGCGAACGAAGTGCTCCCGACACCGGATGGTCGCAGTTATATTCTCCGGATGGTAGTTGGCTGGGACCTCTTCACACTGACTCCCGGCGCGAACCCTCCGCTCAAGCCGCTTCTGGTGGGACCGTCCGTGTCGTCCGGAGCTGACGTCTCTCCGGACGGGCGTTGGTTCGCCTACACAGGCAAGGAATCCGGGCGCTCCGAGATTTATGTGCGGCGGTTCGACGACCCGGGCGCTGGACGTACGCAGGTGTCCATCGACGGGGGCGAGGAGCCGCGCTGGTCGCATAGTGGACGTGAGATCTTCTTCAGATCCCCACGCGCCGAAATGCTGGTTGCGGACGTCTCGGCGGGCGCCACCTTCTCAACCCGGACGCCACGCGTGCTCTTCAGAAAGCCGAGCGCGGCCATCGACAACAACCACCGTGCGTACGACCTGTCAACCGATGACCGGCGCTTCCTGATGATCACGGGGAAGGAGGCAGCCGTCGACAATCTCGTGCTCGTCACGAACTGGTTCACGGAGCTCAAGGCGCGGAGTGCAGGGACGAAGCGATGACGGCGTGCTGCATCGCGTGAACGGCCAACACGGCTCCGGGCACATTGCCTTGACGGGATGGAGCGCGATGTGCCCATGTTTGCCCGCGACTACCCGCAGCGACGGGATATCACACGACTCGTGCCGCAGCCGCGTACCGTCCGCCGCACGACCCATCGCTCGGCCGTCAATAGCACTTGCTCGTTAGGCTGCGAAGTCTGGCGCCCGTTGGACTTCCATGCCTCGGGCGCATGCGACGGCAGGCGTCACGTGTCCAGCCACTCTGCCCAGATCGCTAGCCGCTTTGCGTGACAGATCGGGCAAAAGTTGCCCGTCACGTCTACGTATTCGTGTACGCCGTCTACGTATTGCGGCGTATGGAGCGCCCGAGCACCTCTCCGCATCGTGTGCCCCGTCGGATGGATGCCGAATCGCAACTGGGCGCTTCGAGTCCGCCGA
>JAYTDH010000061.1:0-7506 GCA_043736095.1 Gemmatimonas sp. | reverse complement strand
ACGAATGGCGTGCTCACCTGGGCGGTCACGCCGGCCGGGGTGCCGAGCGCGCTCGCTGCGCGCGCCGAACAACTGGCGCGCGATATCGCCTCGCAGTTGGGAATCGTCGGGCTCCTCGCGGTCGAGATGTTCATTCTCCGCGATGGCACCCTGCTCGTGAACGAGCTCGCGCCGCGCCCGCACAACACCTTTCACCATTCAGAGCGTGCACATCCCACGAGCCAGTTCGAGCAGCTCGTGCGCGCCATCTGTGACCTTCCACTCGGGAGCGTCGAGATTGTGCGGCCTGCCGCAATCCGTAACCTGCTCGGCGATCTGTGGAATGGCGGCGACCCGGATCTCAGCAAGGCGATGGACGTGCCCGGGGTCCGTGTGCATCTGTACGGCAAGAAGTCGGCACGACCGGGACGGAAGATGGGACATCTCTCCGCCGATGGCGATACACCGGAGCAGGCGTTGGAACGTGTACTCGAGGCGTATCGCAGAATCAGCTAGGAGGAGCAGCATGACAACGGCACGTCCGACGTTTCGCGAACTCTCGCCCGCCGAGTGCGAGGCCTTCCTCCGACGCCAGCTCGTCGGCCGTTTCGCGCTCTCCCACAAAGATCGCGTCGACATCGTTCCCATCCACTTCGTCTACGATGACGGGTGGATTTACGGACGCACCGCCGCGGGGATGAAGTTGGAGATGGTCACGCACAACCGTTGGGTCGCCTTCGAGGCAGATGAAGTGAAGGGGCTCTTCGATTGGCAGTCGGTGGTGATCAAGGGCGGACTCTATCTGCTCCGTTCCGAAGGGAGCGATCACGAACGTGCGCTCTACGAGAAGGGCGTGACGCTGATGCGCACGATTATCCCCGAGGCGATGACCCCCGCCGATCCCCTGCCCGAGCGCGCGATTCTGTTCAGGATTCACGCGGACGAGATCACGGGGAGAGCGGCGGCGTCCCGCTAGCCTTGGGCTTATCTTTCGCCCGTGACGATTATCGCGCTGTACGGCCACGACATACTCCGCTCGCGCCTCGCACAGCAGGCCGATCGGGGAGCCCTGCCAGCGTCCCTGCTCTTTCATGGGCCAGCGGGCGTGGGAAAACAACGCCTCGCACTCTGGCTAGCCCAGCGGCTTGTCTGCCCGAATCCAGATCGGCCCTGCGGAGGCTGTCAGCAGTGCCGCTACGCGGAATCGCTGCAACATCCTGATATTCATTGGGTCTTCCCGCACGCCAACGTCCCGGGTTCGGCCGACTGGCCGTACGATGATCAGCGCGAGCTACAGGGCGCCCGCTTGGCCGAACGTTCCGAGGCGCTCGGTCTCTACGAGCGCCCCGATGGCTCCTGCGGTATCTACAAGGGCGACGCCGTGTATCTGCGCCACGTGGCGTCGCGCTCACCGGCGATGGCCTCGCGAAAGGTGATTATCATCGGGGACGCCGAGCGGATGGTACCGCAGCAGGCAAATCCCGAAGCGGCGAACATGTTCCTCAAGCTCCTTGAGGAGCCGCCGGCCGATACGAACATCATTCTGACATCGAGCGAGCCACACGCGCTGTTGCCGACAATCCGCTCGCGCGTGGTGAGCGTACGTGTCGCGCCGCTACCAGAAGACGCAGTGCGCGCTTTCCTCGCGGCGCCCGCCGTGGCCGCGATGATGCCGAACCTTCACACGACTGAGCTCGTGCGCATGGCGGGCGGCGCACCGGGTACGCTGATTGGGGATGCGGATCGCGCCACGGCAATCACGCGCGCCAAGCTCCTCCTCGCCGCAGTCGATGGGGGACCCGAGCAGCGCCTGCGCGCGGCCTTCACGGCGGGCTCCTCCAAAGCACGTGGCCTGTTCAGCGATGTCCTCGATGCGCTCAGCGTGATTCTCCACGAGCGGATGCGCGATGCGGCCGCGCGCGGCGACGAGCCGACGGCCCGACGCACGGCCCGCCTGATGCCGTTGGTCGAGGAAGCCAAGGTGTCTGCCTCCGGCAATCTCAATCCCCAGCTCGTGACCGCACGACTCCTCGAAACCATCGCGGGGATTCCTCGATGACCGAAAAGAAGCTCTCGCACGTCAATGCCGCGGGCGAGGCAAGCATGGTGAACGTCAGCGAGAAGCCGGTGGTCGCGCGGCGCGCACTCGCCGCGGGACGCATCACGATGACGCTCGAGGGCTTCACCAAGATCCGCGATGCCCAGCTCCCCAAAGGCGATGTGCTCGGCACCGCCCGCATCGCTGGGGTAATGGCAGCAAAGCGCACATCAGATCTCATTCCTCTCTGCCATCCGCTCGCGCTGACGGATATCCAGGTGCGCTTTACACTTGATGAATCGCTCCCTGGCGTGCGCTGTGAGGCCGAAGTGCGCACGGTCGGACAGACTGGCGTGGAGATGGAAGCACTCACCGCCGTCTCCGTTGCACTGCTCACCATCTACGACATGGCGAAGGCCGTCGACAAATCGATGGTCATCGGTGACGTGAAGCTGCTGGAGAAGCAGAAACTCGGGTGACGCACGTGCGCACGGTGAGACTCGTGCTCAACTGAACGCGAATCAGATCAGCTCGAGCAGCGTCCCAAGTTCGCGGAAACTTCGGACCACGCGATCTCCGCGCGCCGCGACCGACGGGCGCTCGACGAATCCGACGTACGCCCAGAACGCGTCCACCACCTCGTGCAACGCCGCGTCTGTTTGCCCATCGCCAACCGCGAGGACTGGCGACGCGAGATCCTTGAGTCCGCGCACCACGGTGGGTTTGCCGCCATCCTTGCCGAGCGGCGACGCGGCATCGTAGCCCGTGTACGCACCCGTTGCATCGTGCCACACCTCAACAGCATGAACATCCTCGGGTGGAAGCCCCAGCATCGCCCCGAGCGGCAACAGACTCCGGCGGAGCCCACCACTGACGATGATGAAGCGCATCCCGCGCGCCTGTCCCGCCGCAATCACGCGCGCTGCGTCAGGCTCGACTGTCGCGCAGTAGGCAACACCAAGCGCATCGAGCTCGGCCGCCGTCGGCGCGACCACACTGAGGCGCGCACCATAGACCGCATCAATGCGGATATCGCCGCGCATCGAGGCATCAGTCTGTTCCTTCACGCGCTGCTCGAGTTCCGGCCCGCGCAACGCCGCAAGCCAGTCGATTCCCTCAAGACTGCTCAGCGTAGAATCGGCGTCCAAGATCACCGTCTTGAATGGCCTGCGCATCGACGCCGCCATCGCAAGCGTGGCGGTCACAGGATATTTCCCGGCGAGAGAATCCCCTTGGGGTCGAGCTCGCGCTTGATCGCGCGCATCATTCCCAATTGCATCGCCGAGGCTTGAAGCGGAAGCCACTTCGCTTTCACCTTGCCAATACCGTGTTCGGCGGCCACCGTGCCACCCATCGCGACCACCGCGTGCAGTGTCTGCTCCACGACCTTCTCACAACGCGCGACCTCGGCGGGATCCTTCGCTACAAAGTTCTGGTGCGGATGCCCGTTGCCGAGATGACCGTACGTTACCGGAGGCGCAATCCCCGCCTCACGCACGAAGGTTTCGGCCTGAGCCAGCATCTCGGCGGCTCGGCGATACGGCACCGCCCAATCGGTCGAGACGCGTCGTCCCCCGTGCGCGAGATATGGGGCCACGCGCTCGTGCATCGTTGCGGGCACAGCGTGTCGCAACGATCGCGCCGCACGGAGCGCTGCGGCGCCCTCAAATATCTCCGTGCGATCCACGCGGCCGTGCGAGCGCTCCGCGAGCGCAATCCATGCATCGAATGGCGCTTCGACGGCTCCCGCGTGCTCAAGGTAGACCATTGTGTCGCCATCCTCGCCCCACGCCGCGTTGTCGCGTCGCGCAATGCGAAAGGCTTCCGCATCGAAGTACTCGAGGCAGCGCGGCGCGAGCGACGCATCCTCGCGCGCTGCGACAATAAATGCGAGTGCCGACGCCTGATCGGGGAACGGCATTCCAATCCCCACTTCTACGGCGGGCCGCGACATCAACGACAACTCCGCGGCGAGGATCACCCCCAGCGTGCCCTCACTCCCCACGAACCAGTCGATGGGATCCTGCGCGGGATGGTAGCCTACGGTGTTCTTCTCCAGCGCCGGACGCTTGAGCTCGAGCACGCGCCCATCCGCCAGCGCGACCGTCAATCCGCGCACGTGCGACCGAGTTGCGCCGTAGCGGAGTGTGCGCGGCCCCGAGGCGTTGCAGGCGATCGCCCCTCCAATCGTGCACTCCTGATCGCTCGTTGGATCGGGCGCAAAGAACAGCCCCTCTCCGGAAATCGCGCGGTCGAGATCGCCGAGGATCACTCCGGGCTCCACGCGCACCGTGCGCGCCGCGACATCGACATCGAGAATCCGCGACATCGCACGCAGTGAGAGCAGCACGCCCGTGTCCGAGATCGACGCGCCCGTCGTGCTCGTCTGCGCGCCCGCCGGTGTCACGGCGGTGCCGTCGCGATGCGACTCGCGAAGGAGTTCGACAACCTCCTCGCTCTCCCTGGCGCGCACCACGCCCTCGGGCGCGCGTGTGAGCCCCGAGGCATCGCGCGCGTACGAGACGCAGACCGCCGGATCCCGCTCGACCGTCACGCGCACGGCGTGCTCAGCCTTGGAGTCGCACGATTGTCGCCCACTGCACTTCGGGAATCGCCAACAGCTTCACGCGCACATCGGGATCCGGCACACCGTCCACCGAAATCACCGCCAGCGCGTCGCCACCCACCTTCAACCGCGCCTGATGGTACTCGGCGATATTCACGCCGGCATCGCCAAGCAACGTGCCCACACGCCCGACGACACCAGGCACATCGGCATTGCCGATCACGAGGAGCGTGCCGCGCGGCGCGACATTGACGTGGAAGTTGCCAATCCGCGTGATGCGCGCCGGTGAATCACTGGGCGCCACTCCGCCGATGCGGAGTTCATCGCCGCCCGCACGTATACGGACCTCGACCGCCCGCGGGTGCGGCGCTTCTCCACCCTCGGTGACGGCGAGTTCCACGCCCCGCGCGGCGGCCACATTGCGCACGTTGATGAAGTTCAGGCGATCCCCGGCGACGATTCCCTCGAGCGCCCCAGCGGCCGCGGCCGCGAGGATCAGATTGGCCGCGGCGTGCAGATCCGGCCCGACCTTCACGGTGACACTCTCGATCGCCCGATGCCCCGCGTCGCTCAGGCGCGCACGCGCGACGGCCGCCGCATTGCGCGCCAGCTCGAGCGCCGGTCGCACCGCGCGCCAATCGTCGGGTCCTGCGGCGATGTTCACCGAGCGCGAGAGTTCGCCCTCGAGGAGCGCATCGCGTACGGCCGCGCAGACGTCAATCGCCACGTCACGCTGCGCTTCGACGGTCGACGCACCGAGGTGTGGCATCAGGAGCATCTCCGGGCGCGCACGATACGGATGCTCGCCCATGAGTGGCTCCGACACATACACATCGAGCACCGCACCCTTCAGCCGCCCTGACTCACAGGCGTCGCGGAGCGCGGCATCCACAACGATGCCGCCGCGCGCGAGATTGCAGACGATTGCGCCGACTTTGAGCTGCGCCAGTGCATCGGCATCAATCATCCCCTTCGTTTCATCGGTGAGCGGCGTGTGCACCGTCATCACGTCACACACCGCGAGCAACTCGGCGAGCGTGCGCGCCTGTGTCACGCCGGCGGCCACGAAGCGCTCGTCCGCGATGTATGGATCGAAGGCAATCAGCGACATCCCGAACGCGCGGGCCCGCACGGCAATCGCGGTGCCAATGCGTCCGAGCCCGACAATGCCGAGCGTGCGGCCACGCAGTTCGGAGCCCATCAGTGCGCTCCGCTCCCAGCGGCCCTCGTGCATCGACTGATCGGCGCGCGGGATCTGCCGCAGCAGCCCGATTAACGAGCCGAAGAACAACTCCGCAACAGCAATCGTGTTGCCGCCCGGTGCATTGATTACGGCGATGCCGAGTTCGGTCGCCACATCCATCGCGATATTATCGATGCCGACACCCGCGCGGCCAACGACGCGGAGTTGCTTCCCGGCGCGGAGCACCTGTTCGGAGATCTTGGTGGCCGACCGTCCGATGATCGCGTCGTAGTCGCCGATGCGTACGAGCAGCTCCGGCACAGGGAGCGTTGGAACGACATCCACGGAGAACTGTGGCACCGCGTGGAGTAGCTCGAGTCCCTCTGGATCGATCTCGTCAGTGACCAACAGTCGGAACGACATAGCGTAGGCAGCGGTGAGGCGTGGACAGGGGGTCGAACAAGAAAGTTCGCCTTTGGACCGGAGCGTGGGTAGGGCGGTGATTCCGCGTGGACACGCTCGTCGCTACACTCCGACATGACTCAGGTCCTCAACTTCAGCGCGGGTCCGGCCGCGCTCCCGCTCGCGGTCCGTGAGCGACTCGCGGAGACGCTGCAGGTCCCGCCCGATCACGCCCCCTCGTTGATGGAGCTCAGTCATCGCGGGCCGCAGTTCACCGATCTGGCCGCGCGACTGCAGGCGGGCCTGCGCGCGTTACTCGGCCTCGGGGACTCGCACGAGCTCTTGCTGATGTCGGGAGGGGCGCAACTGCAGTTCGCGTTGTTGCCGATGAACCTCGCGGCCGGTCGCGCTGCCGCGTACGTGGAGTCGGGACACTGGAGTACGCTCGCCATCAAGCAGGCGCAGACGGTCACTGAGGTCCTGATTGCAGGGTCGAGCAAGGCGAGCGGATTCACCACCGTCCCTACATTGGGCGCAGTGCCCAAGGACGCCGCCTATCTGCATTACTGCGGAAACGAGACGATCCATGGCGTGCAGTTCTCCGCGCCACCGACGTCGGATCTGCCGGTGATTGCTGATCTCTCGTCCGAGATCTTCTCGCGCCCCTATCCGTTCGAGCAGCTGGCGGGTGTGTACGCCTCGGCGCAGAAGAATCTGGGCATTCCTGGGCTCACGCTCCTCGCCTTGCGCCGCGATCTCGTTAATCGCAGTCCGAAGTCGCTTCCCGCGATCCTCAGCTACGCAGACTGGGCCAAGAGTGACTCGATGCCCAACACGCCGGTCAACATCGCGTGGTACGTGACCCTAGAGATGGTGGAGTGGATCCAGCGTGAGGGCGGACTTCCGGCGATGGCCGCGCGAAATGCCGCGAAGGCCACGTTGCTCTATGGCTGCTTGGATCGGCACGATGCGTACGAGACGCCCGTCGCGCAGGCGGCGCGGTCGCAGATGAATGTCGTGTTCCGGCTCCAAGACCGCGCTCGCGAGCGTGCGTTCCTCGCGGAGGCCGCCGCCGCTGGCTTGATCGGTCTCGAGGGGCACCGCGCGGTGGGCGGGATTCGCGTCAGTCTGTACAACGCCATCGAGTTGAGTGAGGTAGAGACGCTCGTCGCCTTCATGGACGAGTTCGCCTCGACGCTCCCTCCTTCAGCGCACGCGCAACCGCTGCCCCGAGCGAATCACATCACTCCGTAGCCGATTGACGCGCTTCAACTCGGCGATGGTCATCCCGTGCCGCCGCGCAATCGCGCCGAGGTTGTCTCCACGCTTCACGAGATA
>JAYTDH010000060.1:0-4875 GCA_043736095.1 Gemmatimonas sp. | reverse complement strand
GACACGCACGTGGGGTTCTAGCGCGGGGCGTGCGGGAAGATTACGTGGCGACATTCTATTCGAGCGAGGTGGGAATGGGGATACGAGCGAGCGGGGCAGGTGGTCGCAGACGCCAGGTCAGCGAACGAGTCGAGCGCGCGCTGACGCTCGCGCTGCTTGCCATCGGGATGACGGGTTGTTTCCAGTGGCAGACGGTCGGGGCGCTTCCCCGATCGACCAATCTCCCGGCGGATACCCGGGTCACCAAATTCGATGGCACGGTGATCCTGTTCGCGACCTCGCGGCTGGAGAGCGACACGATTCGCGGGTTCGCGCCAGGTAGCGCGACGAAGCTGGTGATTCCGCTCGCGCACGTCGATCTGATCGAGACCAAGAAGTTCCAGCCAAGAGAGTCCCTGATCGCGGGCACGGGTGCGGCGGCGCTCTTCTACCTGATTCTCAAGATGGTGAGCGGCGCCCGGCCGTTAGGACGGGTACCCACCATACCCTGACTGCGAATTGCGGGGGCTCGAGTGCGATTGCGAAGGAGTTGCCGGGGGGCCCGGAATCACCCCCCTCTCGAACCCTACGCGAGGATCGTCGGCACCGGATACGCGGTCACGGCAACGTCGCGCGTGATGAGCTGAAGCCCCTCGGCGATGGCCTGCGCAATCAGCAGTCGATCGAACGGATCGCGATGCAGCGCCGGTAGCGCGCGCAAGGCGTCCGCATGCCGCATCAGCACTGGGAGCTCAAGGAATCCGTTCTCCCGAACGACTGATTCAATGGTGCGGTCGCCGCGAATCTTGCCGAGCCCGGCCTTGGTTGCGACCTCCCACTCGGAGACGGCGCTCACGTGGACCTCGTCGGCATCCATAATGGCCCGGTGCGCACTTGAGGAGAGCGGCGCTCCCGTGTCCCACCAGATCACGACGTGCGTGTCGAGCAAGACGCGCATCAGCGCCCTTCGAAGTCGGCGAGCACGTCCGGGGCGAGCGGGGCGTCGAAGTCCGCGGCGACGCGCCACTTGCCGCGGCCGCGGCCAGGCACGCGGTGGGCCCGCGTGTCCTCGATTGGCACGAGGCGCGCCATCGGCTGACCCGACTTCATGATGATGATCTCCTCGCCCGCTGCGGCCCGATCAACAAGGGCGGAGAGTTGCGTCTTGGCCTCGTAGAGTCCGACGGCTTCACGGACGACTCGCTTGGGAGGCTTGGGGGCGGGCATGAGGAAAATCTCACATACTTGACCAAACTGGTCAAGTACGCCTGCGGCGACTGGCCTCCGTGACCGCGGCGCCGACTGGCGCAGACGGCCCGAGGGAGAGAGATCCGGTGGACGAGTTCGACGCTCCCGGTTGACCCGCCGCAGCCACCGGCCTACCTTATAAGGCTCTGTTCCGTGCCGCCCGACTGGGCGATCCACGTAGAGGCAGAAGGTCGAACAAAAAAGGTTAAGATGCCGACGATCAATCAGCTCGTCCGGCAGAGCCGCCGCGCAGTCGTCAAGAAGGACAAAGCGCCGGCTCTGAAGGAGAATCCGTTTAAGCGTGGCGTGTGCACGCGCGTGTACACCACCACCCCCAAGAAGCCGAACTCTGCGCTGCGGAAGGTCGCGCGTATCCGTCTCGTGAATGGCTTCGAAGTCACCGCCTACATCCCGGGCGAAGGCCACAACCTGCAGGAGCACTCGATTGTGCTCATTCGCGGTGGTCGCGTGAAGGACCTTCCGGGCGTTCGTTACCATATCGTGCGCGGCAAGCTCGACGCATCCGGCGTTGCAGGGCGTAACAAGAGCCGCTCCAAGTACGGGACCAAGAAGCCGAAGGCTGGAGCCCCGGCTGGAGGGAAGAAGAAATGAGCCGCCGCAAAAGTGCCGTAAAGCGCACCATCCTGCCGGATGCCCGCTACGACAGCCAGACTGTCAGCAAGTTCATCAACGTCCTGATGTACCAGGGCAAGAAGTCCACCGCCGAGCGCATCTTCTATGGCGCGATGGACATCGTCGAGGCCAAGTCGCAGCAGCCGGGCGTGACCGTCTTCAAGCAGGGCCTGACCAACCTCAAGCCCGTCGTCGAGGTGAAGTCCCGCCGCGTCGGTGGCGCCTCGTACCAGGTCCCGGTCGAAGTCCGTCCGGAGCGCCGTACTGCCCTCGCGATGCGCTGGTTGATCAGCTACTCGCGCGATCGCAACGAGAAGTCGATGGCCGAGAAGTTGGCCGCCGAAGTGCTCGCCGCCGCCAAGGGCGAAGGCAATGCGATCAAGAAGAAGGAAGACACGCACCGTATGGCCGAAGCAAATAAGGCGTTCGCGCACTACCGCTGGTAGTCGCACGAGGCTGGTGATTGCATACGAAGGGCGCTCCGAGATTCGGGGCGCCCTTCTGCGTTCTGTGCGATTCGCGGAGATAGGGTGGCGCTCGCGAGTACGCGTTCAGCGAGCGCTCAGCGCCGTGCGTAGATTCGCCAGACCTTTACCGAGTACCGAGACCACTGATGACGCGTCACTCTGCCGTCGCTGCCGCCCTCTTCATTACCGTGATTGGAACTACGCTCGGCGCCCGCCCGGCCGACGCGCAGGCACCGTCGCAACCATCCGCGCCGGGTGCGGCGCAGAGCGGCGCAGCCGGCGGCGCGACCCCGAGACGCGGCCCTCGCCCTTACGATCAAGTCATCACCGCGCGCGCCGTCACCGACGCCGGTGTGATCACGGTGCATCGCGTCGAGGACCGCTGGTTCTTCGAAGTTCCTGATTCCCTCGTCGGGCGCGACCTGCTGCTGATTAGCCGCATCGCCGGCGTCCCCGCCGGCATCGGCGGATTCCTCTCGGCCGGCACGAGTGTGAACGAGCGCCTCGTGCGCTTCGAGCGTGTCGGCGAGCGGATGATTCTGCGTGTTGTGCCGACCGACGCCTACGCGGCCGACTCGCTGGCTATCGCGCGCTCTGTGCGACAGAACAATGTCGGCGCCGTGCTTGCCGCCTTTCCCGCAGCGGCCTTCAAGCCCGATAGCAGCGCGATGGTCGTGGACGTGACGGAGTTTTTCTCCGGCGACACGCCCGCGCTCTCCGGCCTCGATGCGGCCGCACGGCGCACGTATCAAGTGCGTCGACTCGATCCGGCGCGTTCGTTCCTCGATGCCATGCGCAGTTATCCGATGAACGTCGAGGTGCATCACACGCAGACGTTTGATGCCGGCGCCGCCCCCGGTGACGCCGACGCATCCACGATCACAGTACAAATGCGGCAGTCCCTCGTACTCCTCCCGAAAGAGCCGATGCGTCCCCGCATTGCCGATGCACGCATCGGCTTCTTCTCTGTTGATCGCGTGAACTACGGTCTCGACGAACAGAAGGCTGCCACGGAGACCTTCATCCGCCGCTGGCGCTTGGAGCCGAAGGATCCCGCGGCGTACGCGCGCGGTGAACTCGTCGAGCCAGTGAAGCCGATCACCTACTATCTCGATCCGGCTACGCCAGTACAGTGGCGCCCGTATGTCCGGGCCGGTATCGAAGACTGGGCACGTGTCTTCGAGCGCGCGGGCTTCAAGAACGCCGTCATCGCGCGCGACGCGCCGACGCCCAGTGAGGATCCCGAGTGGGATGCCGAGGATGTGCGCTACTCGGTGGTCCGTTGGGCCGCCTCCACCGTGCGCAACGCCGTGGGCCCGAGCACGTCGGACCCGCGCACAGGGGAGATCATCGAGAGCGACATCACATGGTATCACAATCACATGCGGTCGTACCGCAACCGCTTGATGATTGAGACTGGTGCGGCGAATCCGTCGGCGCGCACGCTGATGATTCCCGAAACACTGATGGGCGAGACGATGCGCAAGGTGATCACGCACGAAGTCGGTCATGCGCTCGGACTGCCGCACAACATGATCGCGTCGGCGTCGTTTCCCACCGACTCACTGCGCTCGCGCAGCTTCACGAATCGCTACGGCGTTTCCGCCACCATCATGGACTACGCGCGCCAGAACTATGTGGCGCAGCCAGGTGATGGACTCGAGCCCAAGGATTTCATTCGTCGCGTCGGACCCTTCGACGAATTCGTGATCGAATGGGGCTACCGTGTTTTCCCATCTGCCGCGACGCCAGATGCCGAGCGTCCGCTGCTGGAGCGGATGCTCCGCAACAGCACCGGGATGTTCGCGTATCGGTATCTCCCGCAGGGACTCGTGGGCATCGATCCGCGCGCGCAAACTGAAGATCTTGGCGATGACCCCGTGCGCTCGAGCGGCTACGGCGTGCAGAATCTCAAGCGCGTCGTGCCCGAACTCGTTGCGTGGACCTCGCGCCCTGGTGAGCCGTATGACGATCTCGCCGAAGTACACGGGGAGCTGCTCGGGATCTGGGGACTCTACATGGGTCACGTCGCCAGTCTCGTCGGCGGGATGATTATCGATTCAAAGGTCTCCGATCAGCCTGGTCCGGTTTGGCAAGTCGTTCCGGTCGCGCGCCAGCGCGAGGCGCTGCGCTATCTCAGTGCGAATGTCTTCGTCACGCCGGTGTGGCTGCTGCCGGCGGACATTCTCGCGCGCACGGGACCGACTGCGCCGGCCGCCGCACTCGCCGCGCGCCAAGCGTCGGTTGTCACGGCCCTCACCGATGCGCGGCGCCTTGATCGCCTCGAGCTCTCGGCGCGACTACAGCCGGGCGTCGGGTACGATGCGGCCACGTATCTCAGCGAACTCACCGCCGCACTCGTGACCGCCGTGGCCCCCGATGCCAATCGGCGCGCCCTGCATCGCGTATATGTCGAGCGGTTAGAGGCGTTGCTAAATCCGCCGGCCCCGGCGGCGAGCCCAGCGGCCGGCCAGCCAAACCCCGGTGCCCCTCCCGCGCTCAATGTCCGTCGCACCGACCTCGGCGCGCTCGCCCGTACCCAACTCCG
>JAYTDH010000059.1:0-6147 GCA_043736095.1 Gemmatimonas sp. | reverse complement strand
ACGATCCTGCTCCTGCTGGTCACGTGGGGCTGTACGCAATCGTCCACCGAGCCGACGAGCGATCAGAACGTCATCCTTGACTTCTCCGGCTGCTCTGGGGACCGCGTGCCGCTATGGGTCGCGGTCCAGGATGGACCGACCGGCGAGTGGACGCGGCTCCTTCCGGTGAATGACGTTTATTCATTCGAGTTCGATTTCGCGGTCGGCGGTATCGCATCAGTCAGCGCGGTGAGCGGCAACATGCGGACGACGGTGGAGCTCCGGACCGTGGCCGAGTTCGCCGAACTTTCGAACCGAGTGTGCCCAATCGCGACCAAGACTGTCGGGGGTTCGGTCGCGGGCCTGGGAACTGGAGACGTGGCGACCATCTGGGTCTCCGGTAACGCGATGACGTCACTCGGGGCGAATGGCATCTACTCACTGCCCGCAATTCCAGACGGGCCGGTGGACCTCTTCGCCGCTCGGTACAACGCTGGAGTCGGTGATGCCGCGCACCGGTTGATCCTGCGGCGCGACCTCAACCTCACAAATGGCGGCAGCTTCGTTCCGCTCGACTTCGCGAGTGCCGAAGCGGTCGAACCGGCGCGCGCGACCCTCACGGTCGCCGGTGCGGGCGCAGCGCCCATCTTCGCTTCCATGGCGTATGTTCCGCGATCAGCGACCTCTTGCCTCTGGAGTAGTTTTCCCGCCGCTTCCTCACCGATGCAGTTGCTCGGCGTGCCGGCCGCCCTGCAGCGGCCGGATGGGGTGCATCTGTTGTCTGTGATCTCGTCGGATGCGAACTACAGCCGCGCGAGTACGGAGTGGTTCCATACCCTGCAGGATCGCACCGTCACGATGCGCGATCCGGTGCCCGCTCCGACGGTGACCATGGTCGCCGGACCGTACAAGCGACTCCGCGCGAGCGTGAGCCTCGCTGCAGGCGACGACCTGATGGGAATCACCTACCCCTCCACCTCCGGCGGGGGCCCCCGCGGGCAGATCCTAGCGTCGGCCGGATACCTCGCGGTGGTGGGCGCACCGCCGATTTTCCCTGACCTGAGTGCCATCACTGGGTGGCTGAACAGCTGGATGCCCGAGGCGGCGTCGTCCGGGATCTGGTCACTCTTCGTCAGCGATTTCTCAGGAGTGTGCGAGGACGGATCGCGCACCCGCAGAATCTCGTTCATCGGGAACTACTGAATCACACCGCCCCCTCCGACGACTCAGTCGCCCGGTGGGCGATGAGGCAGACGGATGCAGCCGCTGCCCGCCTCTCAGTGCATGATGTTGATTTCAGATGGTCCGCACTGCCGAGTGCGCGTTTGCGCCTACCCGAAGTTCGGAGTACATCTCGATGGCGAAATGGCATCCAGCCTGCCACCACTAGTGGCTCACCGCTCGCGGGCGAGTCGCAACTCAACCCCTGAGCACCTGGAGGCAACATGCACGGTGCCCGTGCGGTGAGAAATATGAGCTCGCACGATAGGTGGCCTGCTCGGAATATCGCGGCCGTGCGAGGAACCTAATATTGCCAGAGTACTTGTCCGTCGGGCCGCAGTTCTTCTGTGCGCGTTCGGCGCTGTCGGGACCTTGTGGTTGCTGCGCTGATCTATCGCGTGACACTTCCGCACGGCGCCGCAGAACCGCATATATGCAGATGCCGTCGAGCTATTGACCCCTGCGAGGAGTCATCGTGGATGCCCCTACTCTGCCAGATGAAACGCTAGCCGACGTCCTCAGGGCGCGAGCCCGGCGCACGCCGCAAGACCGATTGGTAATCGATCTCGTCGGCGGCCTGCTCGTCGGAGGCGTCGCCAGCTGGGCACGGCCGTTGGGTTGGTTTCCGCTCATCTTGGCCGCAGCTTGCTTCGCCTGCTATGGAGCGTGGGCGCTCGCAGAGCGACGCGCGCGGGCCGAGCACGCCGACGGTGCGTGGCGCCTCGTCGCGCGCGCGGTCGGCGTGCTCGGCATCGCCGCCTTCGTCCTCCTGCTCTTTGCCTTGCTCGGTGTGGCGCTCGGACCAATCAAGTCCTAGTTCAACGCAGTCGGCCGCGCGCGCGGGCACGACGCCGAGTAAGCTCGTACAGACGATTTATCTCGCGCGGACGCTGCGGATGGGCTACGACGCGGTGCGCGCGGAGTTGGAGCGGCTCAAACGTGATGCGTTGGTTCCGCGCTAGCGGCGAGCGACGCTTTGGTTGACCACCGAATTTCTCTGAGGCGGATGGAGACCACTCGAAGGTCCATCGCGATCTACGTCGGTCTGCTCGTCGCGACCATCGCGCTCGGGCTCGCGACGCGGCGCTTCCCCTCCGCGTTCCCAGAGCTCATCGCGAGGTTTGGTGGCGATGCGCTCTGGGCCGCGATGGTGCTGTGGCTGATTGCGCTTGGACGCCGCACGGCCGCGACGTACCGGTTGGCACTCGCGGCGCTTGCGATTGCGTGGTGTGTTGAGTTCAGCCAACTATACAGAGCGCCGTGGATTGATGCCGTGCGCGCCACGGGGGCAGGCGGGCTCGTGCTCGGGCAGGGTTTCCTGTGGAGCGACTTAGTGAGTTATGTCGTCGGAGTGGTGCTCGCTGCCGCGCTCGATGCGGCGATTGTTCGGCGCGGGATGTCGCTGTCTGAACGGCCGGGCACATAGGTAACGCTCGAAACCGGGTACATGGGGAACACTTGGTGAGTGGAGCCCGGTTCAGTCTTCGATGATTTAGTGCGCCAGTTTGGTTGACACCTCTCCCTTACGACAGAGGTGTCGCATGCCCCCGGCGGGACCCCGGCGAATCCGCGAGTACAATCGCGAGTACAATCGCGAGTACAAGCTCGCGGCCACTTACGATGCAGTCGCCGAACGCACGTAGAGCTCGATGCCGTCGAGGACGCGCTCCAATCCGAAGTCGAAAGACTCGTCGAGGGTTCGCGGCTTCCCGGTCGACGGCGCGGTGATAAGCGCCGCGAACTTTGGGAAACGCAGGTCGCCGATCGCTCGGCCGAGGTCCGCGCCGACGCCTGCCGCCCACCCTGCCTCGGTGATGCCGCGCGCGCGGGCGCGCGCCAGCGAGACGGCGGTATCGGACGCGCCCCGTGTGTAGCCGTCGACGATACTCAGAGCGCCGCCGATGTCGGCGGCGTTCAGTCCGGTGCGCGAGAGCGTATCGGTGATTGCCTCAAGCCAGCCGAGCCAGTTCGGTCCGTGCGGCGCCGCGATGAAGGGCAGCTCGGCGAGCCACGGGCGCGCACAGAGTAACGCGCGCTTCGCGTGCGCCCACTGCCTCAGCTCCGTGCGCCAATCCGGACGAGGCGCGGACCGCGGCGGCGGACTCCCGGTACCCGCATCGATGACGGCGTCGAGCAGTGTCTCCTTGTTGGGGAAATACCGGTAGAGGGCCATCGTCGTGAGTCCGAGTCGCGACGCGACCGCGTGCATCGTCACCGCCGCGAGCCCGTCGGTGTCGGCGATCTCGACTGCGGCGCGCACCACGTCGTCGGGCGCGAACCCAGGCTTCGGCCCGCGCGTGCCGCGCGTGCGATCCTCCCACAGCAACTCGCTCCGGCGACGCAACTCCGGGTCGGGCCGGACGGCCAATCCCATAATGTCGTCGTGAGTCAACGCGCCGGACGCGCCGCGCCGCTTCGCGGATCCCGACCCAGTCTTTTTCCTAGCCGCCATACGCCTCCCGTGATGGAGCCCTTGACAACAGCGAAACTGTGTATAACGTACACGTATTCAGTGTACGTCGTACACTAATACATTGGCCGCCGCCACGGAAGTGCTCCGCCCGCCGGCCATCACCCTCTCGATAAGGTGCTTACGATGCCGAGCCCGACCCCTCCCGCCTTGAGTCCGCGCTCCAGCGTTCCATTGCTCGCTCGCGCAGTTGTTAGGGCCCTCGCCGCCGCAGGAATGCTCCTCGCGCTCTCGCGCACGACGGCCGCGCAAGCAACCGCACGCACGGACGCCCCGACGGCCTCCTCCCGTCCACGCAGCTGGGAGTTCCGCGTCTCAAGTGGCGCGCTGCTCCCCACAGGTGGCCAGCGGCACCTCATCGAGTCCGCAAAGATAACGGCGGCCCAGGTGTCGTGGACGCCGCGCCCCGCGTTCGCCATCACTGGGACATTCGGCTGGGCACGAAGCCGCGACCTCGTCGCGGTCGATGCACCCAAGCTCGATGCCTTCACGGCGGACATCGGAGTCGAGGCCCGTCACGCGGCTTGGTTCGCCGGACGCGCCGTGACGTTCGATCCGTTTGTTGGGATCGGTGTCGGCTCGCGCAGCTACGACTATCACCACATCCGCACGAACGCGACGCACAACCTTTCGGGCTACGGCTCCGTCGGCGGCGAGCTCGGCGTCGGTCGCGTGGGACTGCGCGTCGAAGCGCGAACGTACCTGAGCGGATCGAAGCCGCTCGTCGGCACGGGCACGTCGGTCGCGCGCAGCGATTTTGTCGTGATGGCGGCAGTACGCTTCAACCGACACCGCGACGCTCACCGCTAGCGCGTGACAACGGAGATCACGATGCGAGCGACCACGAAGGACCGCCTCATCCCCGCCGCGCTCATCGCGCTGAGCCTCGTGCCGGCGCTGGCCGGCACTGCCCGACTCCTAGAGCTCACGAACGGCGCAATCGTCAGTCCGGAGAACGCGCGCTTCTTCGCGTCTCCGCTGCCCGTCCTGCTGCACATCCCTGCCGTCGTCATCTACAGTATGCTCGGCGCATTCCAGTTTTCGCCGGGCTTCCGCCAGCGCCATCGTGGCTGGCACCGTGCGAGCGGCAGGATCCTCGCGCCCCTCGGGCTGGTGTCCGCGCTGACTGGGCTCTGGATGGCCCACTTCTACGCGTGGCCAAAGGGAGACGGCCAGCTCGTGTACGCCGAGCGGGTCGTGGTCGGCACGGCGATGGTGGCGTTCATCGTCCTCGCGCTCGACGCGATCCGCCGGCGGGACTTCGGCGCGCATGGTGCGTGGATGACGCGCGCCTATGCGATCGGACTCGGCGCCGGCACACAGGTGTTCACGCACCTGCCCTGGTTCCTGTTCGTCGAAGGCTGGCCTGGCGAGTTCCCGCGCGGCGTGATGATGGGCGCGGGGTGGACGATCAACATCGTCGTCGCGGAGTGGATCATCCGCGCGGGAAGGCGCACCGTATCTCCCGAGGAGCTATCGCGTGATCCAACCGGCCACGTAGAGTCCAAGGCCGAAGACCGTATGCGTGATGAGGGCTTGGAGCCTTGCGGCGCTTGGTCGCTTGGTGCGGGAAGCGGCGATGCCCGCGCCCATGCCGGGTTGCATGAGCAATAACGGCGCCGCGACGGTGGCGATTCCGACGAGCAGCGCGGGCCCAATCGTTGGGTGGCGTAGCCACTCGACGCCCGCAACGCGGACTAGCAGGGCGGCGAAGGTGGTGCCGATGAGGTAGTGTACGACCCATCCGATGATGTGTTCGCCGGCGAGCGGCGGCGACGCGGCGATGGCGGCATGATGGAACCGGCCGCGGGGCATATACGCGAACCAACGTCCCACGAGGCGGTAATCGGCGCGCGGGAACCCGAAGAGCGGCTGGCGTGCGTGGCCCCAGAGGTCCATCACGGCGGTGGCGATGATCCCGATGGAGATCGTACGAACAATATGATCCATTCACTCCTCCGATTGATGACGGTGTTCCCGATGCGAGGCAGTGTACCGGTTGAAGTCGACTTTAAGTCAAGGGGTCAGCATGGACATCTCCGAAGTGGCAGAGCGGACCGGTGTGTCGCCGTCCGCGTTGCGCTACTACGAGAAGCGTGGACTGATCACCTCTGTCGGCCGCTCGGGTGCGCGTCGCATCTTCGCGCCCGACGTGCAGGAGCGGCTCGCGCTGATTGCGCTCGGGCAATCCGCCGGACTCTCGCTTGACGAGATCGCACAAATGCTCCTGTCCGACGGACGTCCGCGTGTGGACCGCGCTCTGCTTTCGCGGAGAGCAGACGAACTCGATGCACGGATCCACCAGTTGACGGCGATGCGCGACGGCTTGCGCCATGCTGCGGACTGCAGTGCGGAGGACCACATGGAATGCCCGAAGTTCCTCCGGCTGCTGGGCATCGAGGCGTCCCGACGGGCCGGCCAGCGGCGGCAACCTCGGAATCTGCCCGTGTCGCAGAATGAGGGACTCCGACGCAGTT
>JAYTDH010000058.1:0-8741 GCA_043736095.1 Gemmatimonas sp. | reverse complement strand
CCAGCCATCGCCGCGCTCCTGCGTGGGCTTCGTGTCGAAGCTGGAGGTGCCGCATGAACGCCGTGACCCTCGTGCTGAAAGCGGGAACGCGCGATCTCGCACGCAACCGATGGCTGCTCGCGTACGGCCTTGGACTCGCGGCGATCGCTGAGCTCCTCTTTGTGTTTGGTGGGGCGGGGCAGCAGGTCGTGCTCAGTCTGCTCAATGCCACGCTCCTCCTCGTACCGCTCGTCGCGCTCGTGTTCGGCACGATGCACGTCTACGCCTCGCGCGAGTTCATCGAACTTCTGCTCGCACAGCCGCTGCCGAGGTCTGCCGTCTTCACCGGACTCTACCTCGGACTCACGATCCCGCTCGCCGGAGCCTTTCTGCTCGGCGTTGGCGTGCCGCTCCTCCTCCATGGGGCCGCCTCGACTGCTCCGATCGGGGCCCTCGTCGCGCTAGCTCTCGGTGGCGCATTCCTGACCGCTGCCTTCTCCGCGCTGGCTATGGCAATCGCCCTCGGCACTGATGATCGCTTGAAGGGGATGTCGCTCTCGCTCGGTGCGTGGTTCCTGCTGACAATCGGCTACGACGGCGGCGTCCTCGCGCTTCTTTCGATCTTTGGGGCCTGGCCGCTGGACCGCCCGATGCTCGTGTTGATGCTCGCCAATCCGGTGGATGTCGCGCGCGTGCTGGTGCTGACGTCGCTCGATGCGTCCGCGCTCCTCGGCTACACGGGCGCACTCTTCCGCCGCGCCTTCGGCGGTGTCACCGGTCCTACTATCTCCGTCATTGCGCTCACGCTCTGGTGTGCGCTCCCTGTCTACCTCGCGCGCCGGTGTTTTATGCGGCGCGACTTCTGATGGCACAACCCCCCACTCGCCTTCGCGAGACCACCACCACCGCTCGGAGCGCTCGCATGCCTGCATACACTACCCGCCGTCTCGTGCCGCTCGTCGGACTCCTCTGTCTCCTCGCTTCGTGTGGCGGAAAGGAAGGAGACTCCGATGACTCACGCGAGCATGAGGAGCGCGTGGAGAAGGTCGAGGTGTCCACCGATCCGGCCAAGATTACCCCCGCGATGATCGCCCTCGGCGATAGCCTCTTCCATGGCAAGATTGGCGCGAGTTCGTGCCAGGCCTGTCACGGCGTGGGCGGCAACAATGGCACCGCGGCGCCGAGTCTCACGGATGCGGAGTGGCTGCACAGTGATGGTAGCCTCGACGGCATCTATCGCACCATCAAAACTGGCGTGATGGCTCCGAAGAAGTTCAGCAGCGTGATGCCGCCCTACGGCGGCTTTGTACTCACGGACGAAAAGACGATTGCAGTGGCGTCGTACGTCTACTCCATCTCGCACAAGTAGCTCAGGCGTAGACGGACTTCCACACCGCAACTTTGTCGAGCACCTGCTGGACCGTGATGCGTCCCATCCGATCGGGCCGATTCTGCATCGAAATGGGATACGCCTCGCCGGGCTCTCCGTAGGCGTCAATCATCAAGTCGCCGAACTTGCGGTAGGGACCGACGCGTTTGGGATTCGTGTACCCGAGCAGTGAAATCACCGGCGTGCCGAGCGCGACGCTGAGGTGCAGTGGGCCGGTGTCCGGCGAGAGCACGAGTGCGGACTTCTCGATGATTGCGGCGAGTCCGCGCAGACCGCCGTTCCCCAGTGCGCTGGCGGGCTTCACCCGCGCGCCCGCGTTGATGACGCGCTCGGCCTCGAGTTCGCGCGGCGAGCGTCCACCCACGAGCAGCGGCTGCAGTCCGAATTCATGCCAGAGCGCATCGCAGACCACGGCCCAGCGTTCGGCGGGCCAATCCTTCTGTGACTTGCTCGTCGCCACGACGACCGGTGCGAGTGGTCGCTCATACTGACTCACGAATGCAGTCTGCCAGCTGCGCTCCGCATCGTTCCACGGGCCGATCCGCCACTCCAGCGGTTGTGCTTCGACTCCGAGCCATGCCGCGAACTCGAGATACTGATCCTGCATGTGCTGCAAGGGCCGCGCCGGGAGTTGCTGTGACGAGAACAGCCACGAGAGATCGCGCGCGCGGGCGCGATCGAAGCCGACCTTCACTGGCGCGTCCGCGAACGACGCAACAATCCCACTTTTCAAGTACGGCTGCAATACGAGTACGCAGTCGAAGCGACGGGCGTGGAGCTCGCGCCGCACGGCCGCAAAACCACGCACGCCATCGGTGCGCCTAAACGCAATCACCTCGTCCACCGCCGGGTGCCCGCTGAGCAAATTGGTGAGCGCTCCTGCCTGCATCACCCACGAGATCCTTGCCGTGGGGTGCGCGCGTTTGATCGCGTTGATCACGGGCAGCGCATGCACAGCGTCGCCGACCGCTGCGAGCATCACGATGCAGACGCGATCGAGCTTCACGCGTCCTCCCGGAGCGTGATCGTTGCGCCCAATGTCGCCGTGCCCGATGTCGCCGTGCCCGATGTCGCCGTGCCCAATGTCGCCGTGCCCAATGTCGCCGTGCGTCATCGTGCGCCTCCCTTCCAGCGTTGCACGCGCGTGAGCACGTCATCCACGGTGATCCGAGCCATCCGTCCGCGGCGGCGCATCCAGAGCACCTCATCCGGTGGGTCCCCGGGCTCGGTGAAGGCGTCAATCACGAGGTCCATCCCGCGGCCATACGGGCCCGTGCGCTTGGGATCGGCCTGCGACATCAGCGCGATGACCGGCCGGTCTAGCGCCACCGAGATATGCAGCGGGGCGGTGTCGAGCGAGAGCACGAGTGCTGCACCGTCGAGGATCCCCACGAGACCGCGGAGTCCACCTACGGCAAGCGCATTCACCGGCCGACTCGCGCGCGTGGCCGCAACAATCGCCGCGGCCGTGGCCTGCTCGCGCGCACTTGGTCCACCGACAAGCACCGGCTGGAGTCCGTAGTCCCTATCGAGCGCATCACAGACGGCCGCCCAGCGCTCCGGCATCCAGTCGCGATCGGGATCACTCGTGCCACACACGATTGCCGCCACAGGCCGATCAATGCGCGCGTAGAACTCTCGCTGTGCGGCGCGCTCGTGCTCCCAGGGTCCGAGTCCCCACGTCACCGGCGATGACGGCACGCCGAGGTACGCGAGGAACTCGAAGTATTGATCCTGCACGTGCTGTCGCGGTCCGGCAGGGATGCGATCGGTCGTGAAGAGCCAGTTGGCATCGCGCGCCCGTGCGCGATCGAAGCCAAGCTTCACCGGCGCACGTGTGAACGACGTCACGAGTCCCGATTTGAGTGACACCTGGAGCGCGAGCACGAGATCAAAGGGCCGCGTCGCAAGCGCGTGGCGCACATCGGCGTAGCCACGCCAGCCGGTGCCATAGGCGAACGGCACAATCTCGTCGATGTCGGGATGTCCACGCACGAGCGATGCGGGCCCGGACTGCAGTACCCATGTCACACGCATCGATGGCGCGTGGCGCTTCAAGGCGGTGAGCACGGGCAGCACGTGCACCGCATCCCCGACCGCCGACATCATCACGATCCCGACGCGATTCATCGCGGCTGGATCCATCGCAACTGGATCCAGCGCGACTGGATCCAGCGCGACGCGCAACGTCACGTGGCCGCTCCGGCGAGGCGCGTCAACATCGCGATGTGCGAGGCATCGAGCGCGACTCCGAATTGCGTGCGCGCCTTCTGCATCGAGCGCGTCAGCCGTGCGAGGTTCAATGCGTGCGCCCGGTTGTCGCCTGGCGGGAGAAACCGCACGCGGTCTACGTCCAACGCGTACGCACGCCACCCTGCGCCATCGCGCGTCAGATAGACGTTCTTGATGTTGAGATCCGCGTGATGCGCGCGCGCCGCGCCGAGCGAGTGCACAAGCGCGGCCGTTGCGGCGAGTAATCGCTCGCGGGTGGCATCGTCGGCGCTCGCCCACACAGCGGGCAGGTCACCGCCATCGGGCAGACGACGCGTTGCCACGTCGTTGCGACAGAGCCCCGGCCCCGCGGGATACACCGCGTACGCGATGACCTCCGGCGTCAGCACACCGGCGGCGCGAAGGCGCTCGCTCACCTGGAGCTCCCACGGTGCGCGTCCCGGCGCGAGGAATCGATCTCCCGTCAGCACCGCGAGAAGCCCACCGTGCTGCGCGTGGCGCACGACGACGTCAAATCCCGCGAGCGGCAGCCGTGTCCCCCACGCGGTCGCTCGCCCTTGGAACGCGCGAGCCCCCGGCATGGTCGACGCCCAACAGTGGAGCGTGCGCACATCGCGCAGCGCTTCCTTCACGCCGTCAGCGGCATCATCGCGCGCGACAATCGTCGCATCGCGCGATGCAAAGCGCGTGAACCCCGGCGGCGCGACGAGGCGCGCGCCAATCACCGCTTGACGCGGTAGACGGGGAGTGGCTGGCTCTTCCCCTTCAGCTCCACGGGCGGGAGCGCGTCCGTCGGCGGCGGAGATCCGAGCGACTTGAGGAACGCCTCGGACACGAGGATCTCACCGCCGGCCGCCACGCCGCACAGACGGCTCGACACATTCACCGGATCACCGATCACCGTGTACTCCAGACGTCGATCGCTTCCGATGTTGCCGGCGAACACCTCGCCGACATTGAGCCCGATACCGATCTGGAGTGTGGGGCGCCCCTCGGCAACCCACCGCGCATTCAGCCGATCAAGCTCAATCATCATGTCAATCGCCGACTGCATCGCCCGATCGCAATCGTCGGGCTCACCAATCGGCGCGCCCCACTGCGCCATCACCGCGTCGCCGATGAACTTGTCGAGCGTGCCGCCGTGTCGGAACACACACTCCACCATCTCGGTGAAGTACTCCGTCAGCAGGCGCGCCATCTGATCCGGGTTCATCGTCTCGGACAATGCCGTGAACCCACGAATGTCCGAGAATAGAATCGCCACACGGCGCTTGTCGCCGCCGAGCTTAATCGCGTCGGGACTGCTCGCAATACGCGCCGCGAGGTGCGGCGTGAAGAAGCGCTCGAAGTTGCTCCGGGCCAGCGCCTCAACCTTGATGCGCTCGGAGAACTGGCCGTTCTCCAGTGCCACCGCCGCAATGCCCGAGAAGGCAATCAAGAAGTCGAGGTCCGACTCATTGAACCGCTTCAGCGAGAAGTTGTCGACGTAAATCACGCCGAGCGCCTTGTTCTCCGAGCCAATCAGCGGCACGCACATCGCCGAACGAATCTTCTGCATCACGATGGACTGCCCCGTGAAGCGCTGGTCGCCACCGGCATCGTCCGTGAGCACCGCGACTTTATCCGCCACGGCCTGCTGCGCGATCGACTGCGGGACCTCGCCACTCGCCGCCGCGCCACGACGGTCGCGTGAAATCTGCGGATGCAGATGCCCATCGCGATCCATCAGCAGGATCGCGCACCGATCCGCCTCGAGCGTCTGGAACGCATACTCGGCAATCTTCACGAGCAGGCCGTGCACGTCGGTCGCGCGAGTGAGGCCCTTCGCGACCTCGAGCAGAATCGCCAGCTTACGACGGTCCTTCTCGGCGGGATCGATCTGTCCCGCGAGTTCCTTGCCGAGTGAGCCCGCCTGATTGAGCGCACCGCTCTCGCCGGTCTTCGGAATCTGGCGCACAATCGTCGCCATCGCCGGCTTCGGCGGAGGCGCGACAAAAGGCTGCGCACTCACGGGCTTCGGTGCCTCGACCTTCTCCAACCGGAAGACGACCTTGCCGAACGTGATCTCCGCTCCGGGCGCGACGTGCGAGTGATCGATGCGGACGCCATTCACGAAGGTCCCGTTACTCGACCCAGAATCCGTGACGTCGATCCCATTCTCGGTTAAGCGGAGCTCAGCGTGCTTGCGCGAGATCGTGGGATCCACGACCGCGCATTCGCAAGTCACGGCGCGTCCCACAATGTGGACGGTCGTGCCCTTGAGCTCGAATTTGAATTCGTTGCCGATGCCAATTAGACGGTAGTGCATTACTTGAAATATGGACGGGAACGCGGGAGGACGCGACCTTCGCGCCGACCCCGGCTGGGCTACGGGCGCGCTACGGGCGCGCTACGGGCGCGCTACGGGCGGGCGCCTCTCACCCGGCCGATCGCGGTGAGCATCGCGCGGGCCTTGGTCTCCGTCTCCTCCCACTCCCTGACGGGGTCCGAGTCGGCCACGATCCCTGCGCCGGCCTGCACATTTGCCTCATCGCCGGCCATCACGCAGGTCCGGATCGTGATGCACAGGTCCATGCGCTGATCTCCCCAGCTGATATGCCCCACGGCACCGGCGTACGGACCCCTGCGCTCCGGCTCAAGCGAGTCGATGATCTCCATCGCTCGGACCTTCGGCGCGCCCGTCATTGTCCCGGCGGGGAAGACCGCGCGAAATGTCTCCAACGAGGAACTCCCCTCGCGCAGCATCCCCTCCACGGCGCTGACGATGTGTAGCACGTGGGAGTACCGCTCCACGACCATCAGCTCGCGCACCTCCACGGTGCCGTAGCGCGCCACGCGACCGACATCGTTGCGGCCGAGGTCGACGAGCATGATGTGTTCGGCTCGCTCCTTCGGGTCGGCGAGGAGTTCAGCCGCCCGCTCGTCGTCCTCGGCCGGAGTGGCGCCGCGCGGGCGCGTGCCGGCGATTGGGCGCACGACGACTTTCCCGTCGGCGACGCGCACCAACAACTCGGGCGAACTCCCCACGAGCTCGAGGTCTTCCAGTACGAGATGAAACATGTACGGCGACGGGTTCAGTGCGCGGATCGCGCGGTAGAGCGCCGTCCCCTCGAAGTCGCGCGGCACGCGGATGCGGCGCGCGAGCAACGTTTGAAAGACATCTCCGGCGAGAATGTGCTCTTTGATGCGATCCACGTGTGCGAGGAAATCCTCACGTGCGTAGCTGGAGATTCCCACCGCGGGCGTCGCATTGGGGTCGAGGTCAAGCGGCGGAAGCGCCGGCCCCGTGCGCAGACGATGAATTGTGGCGTCAATCTCCTGTTGCGCCGTTTCCCAGAGCGCACGCAGTACCTCGGGCGCCGCCGCATCTGGCACGACCACGCTCGTCACCACGCGCGCCTGTGACTTGAGATTATCGACAATCACGACCGTGCTCGTCAGCAGGAAGACCGCGTCCGGGCAAGGGATCGCGCGCGGCGGCGCATGGGGCAGACGCTCGATGTGCCGGACGACATCGTAGCTGAAGAAACCCACCGCGCCGCCCCAGAATGCGCCGAGCTCGGGCGCGTCCACCGGGGGCTGCGCCGTCACCTTGCGGCGCAGGTCTTCGAACGGATCGACGACGGTGCGTGCGTTGTGCCAACCGTGCGCGGCGTCCCAGTCCTCGACGATGCCGTCAGTCAGCCGCCAGGCGGCCCGCGGAGACGTCCCCATGAAGGTGTACCGCGCCCACATCTCGCTTCCCGCGGGCGCCGACTCCAGCAAAAAGGCGAAGGGCCCCTGCCGCAGGCGATGAAAGGCCCCCACGGCCGTTTCGGCGTCGAGGAGGCAGTCACGCCAAATAGGGACGAGCGCGCCCGGGCGCGCGCGCTGCACGAAGGCGTCAAAGCTCACGTGATGTTGTCTCGCTCGAGTTGTCCCGCGATCTTGTTGGTATGCATGCCTTGCGCGCGGCGTTGGCCGCGTCCGTTGTGATACTGTTTGCGTCGACCGCGCTCCCCGCGCAAACTGCCGATGGGGGACCGTGGAATGATGCGCGCACCTTGGAACTCGTGCGCGCTGCGACGGCGCGGCGCGCCGTCCAACTCGCCGACACCGGCCTGCGCGATTACACCGCCCGCGCCACCGGCTCACTGACCTTCCTCGCCCAGTTCGGCGATGGATTCCTCGAGTCGCCAGCCCTCGTGAAGAGTGATCAGGTCGTGCTGGAAGTCTATTGGGGCGCGCCGGATCGAAGCAAGCAACGCATCATCGGTCGGCGCGACACGCTGCTGCTCCCGACTGACATCAACTACCACCGCGATCATCTCGGAGTCATTCAGAACAACTTCCCCGACATTATCCGCTTGGGCGATGGAGACGAAGTGCTCGACGTCCCGCATCCGCTCGCCGCCGCGGGCGCTGCCATCTACGACTACCGACTCACAGACTCGTTAGCGATTCGCGGCGGTGGTGTCTCGGTCGATGTGATGATGATCAGCGTGCGCCCCAAGGATCCGCGCGTGCCCGCGGCCGTCGGCGCCGTCTACCTCGATCGCGGCACCGGAAGCGTCGTGCGCATGACCTTCTCGTTCACGCGCGCCGCGCTCCGCGACAAACAGCTTGAGGATGTCTCGGTCATTCTGGAGAATGGCCTCGTCGAGGGGCGCTTCTGGCTCCCCCGTCGACAAGAGATCGAGATCCGACGCTCGGCGTCTTGGATGGACTTCCCCGCACGCGGCATCATCCGCGGCCGGTGGGAGATCTGCTGCGTGCAGGCCAACTTCGGTGTCCGTCCCGAAATGTTTCGCGGCCCGGAGATTGTCGAGGCGGGGACGCGGGAGCAGCTACGCGCCTATCCCTTCGAGGGACAAGTCCTCGATGCACTCCCCGAAGAGGTCCGCGCGCTCGATGCTCAGGAAGTCCGTGCCGTACAGGAGGAAGCGCGTCGCCTCGTGCAGGCCGGCGCACTCGCCCGCGTGCGCACAGGGAGCCTCTCGGCGCGCAGCGTGAGCGACTTCTTGCGCAGCGATCGCGTCGAGGGACTCGCCCTCGGTGCGGGCTTCACTCAGCGCCTCGGCGCGGGGTTCAGCACCACAGTCGGCGTGCGCCACGGCTCGGCAGACAACCGCACCAAGGGGCGCGGCACCCTCGCGTGGCG
>JAYTDH010000057.1:0-13650 GCA_043736095.1 Gemmatimonas sp. | reverse complement strand
CGGACGCGCGTCGTCATCAGAAGATGCTCGTCCTCGGGCACTCCGCCGTCGGCTCCGTGCCGGGGAGGAAGTACTCGGTACGGATTGCATTCTGCGCGCATCCGGGGCCCGCGCGGAGACCCGTCAACGGATCAATCGGAATCGCGAGGATGCTCGGCGGGCGCGGCCAATCGGGAGGCGTCGGTTTGCGCTCGTAAACCTCGCGCATGAAGGCGGTCCACGCCGGTGCCGCGAGTCGCCCGCCCTGCGCATTCGACATGATCTGCTTCGGTTGATCGAAACCGATCCACACACCGGCAACGAGATCGGCCGTGAAGCCGACGAACCAGACGTCGGTGTAGTCGTTCGTCGTGCCGGTCTTGCCACCGGCCGGAATGCGGAATCCATCGCGGATTACGGATGAGCCCGTCCCTGCGCGGATCACGTCGCGCATCATGTCCGTCATGATCCATGCTTCCTCGCGCGATAGCACCTGCACGCGCTGCGGATTGGCCTCGTAGAGCTTTCGGCCATCGAGCGTCTCGACGCGCAGAATCGGATTCGGCGTGACGCGCCAACCGAGGTTCGCGAAGGTCGAGTACGAGGCAATCATCTCGAGCGGATAGACATCGGCGGAGCCGAGCGCGATGGAGGGATACGCGGGAATGCGCGTCGTGAGGCCGAAGTTCTTGGCCATCTCGACCACACTCTCTTCGCCAATCTCCATCGCCAACCGAATCGCTGGGAGATTCCGCGACATAATCATGGCGCGCCGCATGGGGACGCGCCCTTCGAACTTGAGATCGTAGTTCTGCGGCGTCCAGACCGAGCCGTCCATCTGCGGCACTTCGATTGGCTCGTCGTCGAGGAAGTACGAGGGAGGGCGCCCGGAATGCACCGCCGTCGCATAGACGATCGGCTTGAAGGTGGAGCCGGGCTGGCGCAGAGCACGCGTGGCGCGATCGAACTTGGAGTCCTCGAAGTCACGGCCGCCAACGAGCGCACGCACCGCACCGTTGCGCGGATCGACCGCCACGAACGACGCCTGCAGATAGGGCGAGTTGGCGCCGCTGCCATCGGCCGTGCCGCTCGCCGCGCGCGCGAGATAGGCCTCGTACGACTGGTGCTCGAACTTCCCGTACGTACTCGCCTCGATGTTGCGCAGTTGCCGTTCGACGGCGCGCTCGGCGGCGCCCTGCATATCGAGGTCGAGCGTCGTAAGCACGCGGAGCCCGTTCTCGTACACCTGCTTGCCGAATCGTCGCTCCAACTCGGCGCGTACCCACTCCACGAAGTACGGGGCGACCTCGCCCGTGCCGCGCGCCGAGCGATGCAAGCGCAACGGATACGCCTTGGCCACTGAGGCATCGGCATCCGAGAGGGCACCCGCGCGACGCATCAACTCAAGAACGGTGTTTCGGCGCTGAATAGCGCGGTCTGGGAAGCGCCGCGGGTTGTATCGCGATGGCGCCTTGGGGAGCGCGGCCAACATCGCGCCCTCCGACACGGTGATCTCGCTGACCGGACGCGCGAAGTAGCGTTGCGACGCGGCCTCCACGCCGTAGGCGCCGCCGCCTAGCGCAATCTGATTGAGATAGAGCTCAAGGATTCGCTCTTTGGGAAAGCGCTGCTCAAGCTGTCGCGCGACTTTCGCTTCACGGAACTTGCGCAACAGACTGTTCCACGAGCTCCCGGCCGCTGATCGCGAGGGAAGTTGCGCCGGGAAGACATTGCGCGCGAGTTGCATCGTGATGGTCGAGAAACCCTCGGCGAATCCACCGGCGCGGATATTCGCAATCACGGAGCCCATCACGCGGCGGTAGTCGATCCCGTGATGGCGATAGAACCGCTTGTCCTCGGTAATCACGAAGGCGTCGATGACATGCTTCGGGATTTGATCGAGGGTCACGACCGAGCGGCGCTCGAGCCCGACCTCACCGATGAATCGCCCATCGGCGGCGTACAGGCGGGCCGGCTGTGCGGGCTTGTACTCGGCGAACTGCTCGATACTCGGGCAGGTGTCGGCCGCGCAGAGGAACCAGGTCCAGAACACCCCGAAGCTGAGGAGGCCGACCAGCGAGAGGACGGCGCCGACGAGTAGGGAGCGGAGGAGGAATGACCGGACCTTTGGGTTCACGGATGGAAGTTAGTAGAGTGACTTCTCCCCCCGCGACCTCTACTTTTCAGGGATGACGACCCTGCACGACGACCTCCGCTGGCGCGGCCTCCTGTTCCAAGAGACGGAGGGATGCGAAGCGCATCTCGCCAAGGGCCCCGTGACAGGCTACTGCGGCTTCGATCCGACGGCCGAGAGCCTCCACGTGGGAAACCTCGTCTCGCTGATGGGTCTCGTGTTGCTGGCACGCGCGGGCCATACGGCCCTCGCGCTGGTCGGTGGCGGCACGGCGATGATTGGCGATCCATCTGGGAAGAGCGAAGAGCGTCCGATGCGGTCGGCCGACGAGATTGCGGCCAACGCCGAACTCATCTGGCAGCAGATCCAGCGCGTGGCCACGAATGCGCTCGGCGCCGAGTCGCTCGCGCGCTTTATGGTGCGCAATAATTCAGAGTGGCTCGCCGGCCAGGGGCTAATCGAGTTCCTACGTGACACGGGGAAGCATTTCACAGTGAATTGGATGATGCAGAAAGATTCGGTGAAGTCCCGGATGGAGACAGGGATCAGCTTCACCGAGTTCAGCTACATGCTCCTGCAGGCGTACGACTTTCAGCGGCTACACGCTAAGGACGGAGTGTCGCTGCAGATCGGTGGGAGCGATCAGTGGGGGAACATCACAGCCGGCACGGAACTCATCCGTCGCACGGTGCGCGGTGAGGCGCACGGGCTGACCTTCCCTCTCCTCACGGATTCACACGGAAAGAAGTTCGGCAAGACAGAATCGGGGGCAGTGTATCTCGATGCGAAGCTCACGAGCGTCTACAAGTTTTATCAGTTCTGGATTAACGCGGACGATGTGGAGATTGGGCGGTTACTCCGCACCTTCACGCTGATGTCGCAGGCGGAGATTGAGGCGATTGAGGGCACGCACGCGGCCGCGCCGCATGAGCGTCACGCGCAGAAGCGACTCGCGGCCGAGGTGACGTCGCTGATCCATGGCGCGTCGGCAACAGAGGTTGCTGAGTCGGTCTCGCGAACAGTGTTCGACAAGAAGTCCGACGCGCACACGCTGAGCGATGCGGTGTTCGGCATGCTCGCGGCGGAGATGCCATCCGTTCGCGTGGCGGCGGGTTCAGGCGAGCTCGACATCGTTGATGTATTGGCCGAGGCGTTCGCGCTCTCCAAGTCTGCGGCCCGCAAGCTCGTGCAGCAGGGGGCGATTGCGGTGAATGGCGCAAAACTCCCAGCCGACGCGACTCACGTGCCGTTGGCCGATGCCGTGCGCGGGCGTTGGATACTCGTGCGGAAGGGTGCACGCGAGATTGCGGTGGTCGAGGCGCACGCGTAGCTCTAGACTCTGGATCGGCAGGTGAACGACTCGGTGAGACCGCATCTGAACCCGCGTCTGAAACGCCAGCTCTGAAGAGTCGTAAGGGAGTGCGTTCGACGTCGCGACGCTGCTCCCTCTCGACCCGTGGAGTTCCCCGATGGACCGCTTGGCCTCGTTACGCCTGAGAGTCGGACTCGCGATCGCTGTGGCCGTCGCAGTCGGCGCGTTGCTCTCGTGGCAGCACCTGCACGACGGTGTGCCCGCGCACAGCTTCCTCGCGCGCAAGGATATGCCGAGTTTCTCCAACTGGTGGGGGCTGCTCACGCTTCCCGCACTGACTTGGTTTGCGGTCGGCAATATTCAGTCGCGGCTCGCCGATCACCGTGTAAGCACACGTAGCGCGGCCTTCGGATTCTTCGGCGCACTCCTTTTTGGCCTGGTGCTCGCGGTGGCGTTCGAACTCGGCTTCAACGCGATCCCCAGCGCACAGATCCAGCTCGTGCCGCTGATTGCCCTCCTGCTTCCGATCTACCGCGCGGAATCGCTCCTCGGCTTCATCCTCGCGCTGAGCTACACGTTCGGCGGGGTGCTGCCGCTGATTATCGGGACCGTGCTGGCGACTGGGGGAGCAGCGCTCTACCTCGTGCCGCGCTGGGCGCTACGGCGCTTCCGTATGAAACGTTAGCCCCTGCTCGGCGCCTTTCTCCATCGCCCAGCGGAGCCGCCATTCATCGCGGAACACCAGCACCCGGTGCCCCTTGGAGTCGGAGAGCAGCGTGAGATCCTGTGACTCGCCGAGTCGGGTGATCGCTTGTTCTGGGCCGGTGACCCAGCGCGGGAACCGATAGGGAAGATTCTCCAACGTGCACGGGGCGCCGTACTCGTTCTCCAGACGATGCACCATCACGTCGAACTGCAGCATGCCGACCGCGCCGACGATTGGCACGGGACCCATCGACGAATCGGCGAAGAAAGCCTGCGCTGCTCCTTCGTCGGAGAGTTCGCGGAGTCCTTTGTCGAGTGCCTTCCGACGCAGCGGATCCCGAGAGAGGATCCGGGCGAAGTGTTGTGGGGCGAATCGCGGGATGCCGACATACTCGAGGAGCTTGCCCCCCGGGGCCTTGGGCGCGGCCGCAACCGCGAGCGTGTCACCAATTCGCAGGCTACCGCGGTCGTGCACGCCAACGACGTCACCTGGGAGCGCTTCCTCGGCGAAGGCACGCTCGCGCCCCATGAACTGTTGCGGCGGCGCGAGCTTGAAGCTCTTGCCCGTGCGGACGTGCTGCACCTCAAGGCCGGCGACGTAGCGGCCGCTGCAGACGCGGAGGAAGGCCACGCGATCGCGATGCCGCGGGTCCATGTTCGCTTGCACCTTGAAGACGAAGGCGGTGAAGGTGTCGCCGTCGGGTTCAATCACTCCGGCGTTGCTCTCGCGGCCAACGGGCGCCGGTGCGATCGGGAGGAAGTCCTCGAGGAATGGCTCGACACCGAAGTTCGTGAGCGCCGAGGCGAAGTACACCGGCGTCATCTCGCCGGAGATGATTGCGGCGGGATCGAACTCGTGGCCGCCGACATCAAGCAGTTCAATATCGTGCGCGAGTTTGGCAACGGCCTCGACGGCCTCGTCAGTACCGCCGAGCGCGGTGACGAGCCTTTGGTCATCGGGACCGGTGAGTTCGAGCGTCGTCGTGGCGACTTTGTCGGCGCCGTGCTTGTCGTCGCGATCAAAGAGATACGCGCGCGTGCGACGGCGATCGTAGACGCCGCGGAACATCGTGCCGTGGACTGGGTCGCTCATGTGAATCGGCCAGTGCGCGGCGACGGCGATAATCCCCAGCTCAGCCTCTAAGTCGGAGACGAGCTTGAGGGGATCCTCACCGACACGATCGCACTTGTTGACCACAGTGAAGATCGGCATCCGGCGGCGACGGCAGACATCGAACAGCTGCCGCGTGCGCTCTTCGACGCCTTTGCGATTGTCGAGCAGCATCACGACGGAATCCGCCGCGATGAGCGTGCGGAAGGTGTCCTCGCCGAAGTCGGCGTGGCCCGGCGTATCGAGCAGATTGACTTGGAAGCCGTGGTACTCGAACTGCAGCACCGAAGACGTCACGGAAATTCCGCGCTCCTGCTCCAGTGCCATCCAGTCGGAGGTGGCGTGCTTCTGCGCCTTGCGCGCCTTCACAGAACCGGCCTGGTGGATGGCGCCACTGTACAGCAGCAGCTTCTCCGTCAGCGTTGTTTTGCCGGCGTCGGGGTGCGAGATGATGGCGAAGGTGCGGCGGCGCGCGATGGCGGCGGCGAGCGGGGCACCAGCATGGTCGTGCGTAACGGGAGCGGTCACTGCAGAAAGATACTCAGCGCTCCAAGACCGCGATCAGCCGATCGATGTCCTCGACCGTGTTGTGAAAGTGCGGGGCGATGCGGATCGCGCCTTCGCGCACCGAGTGCGTGATCCGCGCATCGCGTAGACGTTGCGAATCGCCGAGCACATCCGGCGTGGCGAGCGCCACGATTCCCGCCCGCTGCGCATCGTCGCGCGGCGTAAAGAGCGTGATCTCCGGACGTGTCGCTGCCCACGTGAGCAGGCGTCCGGTGAGGGTGCGCACCTGCGCTTCGATACGCGCCGTCCCAAGTTCATGAAAGAGCTCGAGCGTGCGATTCATCCCGATGAAATCTTGCATCGGGAGCGAGCCAACCTCGAAGCGCTGCGCATCGCCGCGCCAGGCCGGATCGTAGTCGAGGAACTTCGCAAAATCGCCGGCCGTCGCCTGCGAGAGCCAGCCCGCAGCTGGGGGGTCCAGCGTCGCGATGAGCTCACGTCGCACGTAGGCGAATCCCGTGCCCCACGGCGAGCAGAGCCACTTCTGCGCACCAGTGCTGAGGATGTCGACGTGCACGCTCTGCACGTCGAGCGCACAGGGGCCGAGTCCCTGAATCGCATCGACGGCGAACCAGATCCCGTGGGCCCGGCACGCGGCGCCGATTCGCGCAATGTCGATCCGCGACCCGCTCCAGAACGAGACCCAACTCAGCGCCACCCCTTTCACGCGCGGATCGCGCTCGATCCGTCGCAGGACCTCAAGCTCATCCACCCGACGTTCGACCATCGGCAACAGCTCGAAGGTGAAGCCGCGCGCCTTCGACGCCGACATCCACGGATACACGTTGGCGGGGAACTCCCCCTGCGAGCCGAGCACGATGTCGCCGGGACCAAGCGGGAGCGCATAGGCCGCGAGATTCACCCCCCAACTGGTGTTGGGCGTGAGCGCGATCTCGTCGACGTGCGCGCCGATCAACTGCGCGGCAAGCACGCGCGAGCGATCGAGCACGGGGAAGAAGTCGTCGGCGCGCATCTGCCACATCTCGGCGCGCTTGTCGTTGTACGTGGCGACTGCGTCGCGCGCGCGCTGCGGGATGGGGCCAATGCTCGCGTGATCGACGTGCACCGCGTCGCCGCGCGCCTCCCACGGATACTCGGCGGCCCGGAGTGCGTGCACTGCCTCAGGCGATGGATACGCGGACAGCACGTGGGTCAGGGCTCGCGGAGATGGAGCGGTGTGTCTGGAGGCTGACGCTTCCACCGGCGGTGCTGCCAGAAGTACTGCTCCGGGAAGCGCCTCACGTAGTCCTCGAGCACGTTCGTGTAGTTCTGCACCGTAGTGTTGATGTCCTTCTCACGGTCGCCGGTATCGGCAATCGGCACCGGCGTGGCGTGGTAGCGATACCGGTTGTCTGGCTGCCGGATTGCCGCAACGAAGATCAACGGTAACCGATTGCGCATGGCGAACACGGCCGCACCGCGCGGCGTCTTAGCTGGGCGTCCGAAAAAGTTCACGAACGTCCCGGCGAGTCCCTTGGCACCCTGATCGCTCACGAGCACCACGGCGTGTCCTTCTTTGAGCGCCTGCGGAATTCGCCGCACCGCATTCTCGTCGAACACCACGTTCATCCCGAGCCGAGTGCGCGTGCGGGTGATGAACCCATCGCTGAACGGATTCGCCATATGCATCGCCACTGCGTCAACAGGGATCCCACGCATCGCCGCATACGCCGCGCCGAGTTCCCAATTCCCCAAGTGCCCCATGACGAGGATTGCCCCTTCGTTGCGCGCGACGGCGGCCTCGATGTGCTCCCAACCTTCCGGTTCCACGAATGATTCGAGCGCCTTCTGCTTCTCGGCGCGCGACAGCCAGATAATCTCCATCGCAATACGCCCGAGCCCACGGTACGAGCCGCGCGCAATCTCGCGCACCCGTTGCTCGGAGTACTCGGGAAAGCAGGCGCGCACCGCCCGATAGACACGGTCGGCGCGAATCGGGAACGGTCGCCACGCGAGCCCGCCGATCATCGCGCCGAAGTTCGACGCCGCGCGTAGCGAGAAGGGGCGCGCCAGAGTGCTCAGCGCGCGCAACAGCGCGTACTCCGCGTAGAACGCGAGCGGGACGCTCACGAAACGTCCACTGGGCGCTGCTGCATCGCGTGGAGTCGCGCATACGCACCATCGCGCGCCAGAAGCTCCGCGTGCGTCCCGCGCTCCACGATCCGTCCGGCGTCGAGTACAAGGATCTGCGACGCGTGGATGATTGTCGACAGCCGATGCGCAATCACGAACGTGGTGCGCCCAGCCAACAACCGATCGAGCGCCTCCTGCACGAGCCGTTCGCTCTCCGTATCGAGCGCCGACGTCGCTTCGTCGAGAATGAGGATCGGCGGGTCAGTGAGCAACGCCCGCGCAATCGCGAGACGCTGACGTTGGCCGCCGGAGAGGCGCGTGCCACGCTCGCCGAGCACCGTGTCGTAGCCCTCGGGGAGCGCGGCGATGAACTCGTGCGCATTCGCCGCACGCGCGGCCGCCTCAATCTTCTCTTGCGAGTAGCGATCCTCGGCGCCGTACGCGACGTTCGCGCGGACGGTGTCGTTGAACAGCACAGTGTCCTGACTCACGATGCCGGTCAGTGCCCGCAGTGACGCCAGCTTGATGTCGCGCGCGTCGATACCATCCACGAGAATGCGACCCGTGGTGGGCTCAATAAAGCGGGGAATCAGATCCACGAGTGTGGACTTCCCTGCTCCGCTCGCGCCCACGAGCGCGACCACGTCGCCACGCTTGGCGGCGAATGAGATTTGCTGCAACACGGCATCGCCATCGTAGGCGAAGCCGACATCCTCAAAGATGATGCCGTCGCGCAGCCCGTCGACGACGCGGGTGCCCCTGTCGAGTTGCGCTTCGGTCGGCTCATCGAGCACATCGAAGAGCCGCTCCGCCGCCGCGAACGACTGCTGCGCGATGGTCGGCGCCTGCGACATCTGCTTCAGTGGCTGCAGTAGCCGCATCACCAGCACCATGAAGGTGATAAGCGTGCCGCCGTCCATCGTTCCACCCTGCAGCACTTCCTTTGCGCCCACCCATAAAATGCCGAGCGCAACCACCGCGCCGAGCACTTCGGTGAGCGGGCCGCTCAGGAGCGAGAGTCGCTGGATGCGCGTCATCCCCTTGGAGTAGCGTCCCGACGCGCCGAGAAAGCGCGAGTCCTCATACGCCTCGCCGCGGAACGACTTCACCAAGCGGATTCCACTGATCACTTCCTGCAACACGCTGGTGATCTCGCCATACTCGGCGCGGAGTCGGCGATGCCCCTTCCGTAGCTTGCGCAGAATGGGCTGCAACATCCCGATGATGAGCGGCGCCACCACGAGCGCGTAGAGCGTCAGCCGCGGCGAGAGCGTAAAGAGGATGCCGACGGTGACGAGCAGTTGCGCCGCATTCTGAATCGTCCGCGTCGCGACCTCGGCGAGGATTGCTTTGGTCTGCTCGGCGTCCGTGAGGATGCGGGCGATGATCTGGCCCGTCTTCGTGCGCGCGAACCATCCCATCGGGAGGCGCTGCATGTGCGTGAAGACGGCGGCCCGCAGATCGCGCGTGAGATACTCCTGCAGCGAGGCCCCGAGCTGACCGCCCGCCCACAGGAAGAAGTTCTTGAACGAGATCATGACGATGATCACGATGATCACGCCGCGGAGCGATCCCATCGCATCGCCGGAGTTCAGGAACGAGCCAATCAGGCGTTCCTGGACCACGGTCAGCCACCCCATGTCGTCGGCGATTGCCGAGGGGAGGCCAAAGAGGGTGTTGAGGAACGGAATGAGGAGCGTGAACGCGACGCCATCGAGCAGGGCCGCAACCACGTTGAGCACGATATTCCCGGCCAGCCGCCACGCGTGGGGGCGGACAAAGACCAGAAGGCGGCGATAGAGCCGCATCAGCTAAAACGGCAAAGGTCGGGGGGTGTCACGATCATGGTGACACAAGATAAGGCCCTTCCCGAAGGAGGGCTCGAACGGCACCTTGAGCGGGTGACGGATGCCACCCCCCCCTTCGCGCCGATTCGCGCCGTCTTCCCCTGCACGGGTCTCGTGGCGCAGGCCGCTCGGGCTGCGCTCGGCGGGCCGCGGGAGGCGCTACTCGGGACGCTGATGGTCGTCCGGCTCACGGTGGGGCTCCGTGGCCCGCACCCACTCCCGATTGAGGTGCGTCGCGCTCGCGCCTCCGGGGCCAAGGGGTGGCTAACGGCCTTGGCGGTCCCTACCAAACTGCGCGCCGCCTTCACTAAAGCGTTCGGGGCAACGGCGGAGGACGACCCGGCGGCGATGGCCGAGGCACTCGAGGCGGTGACCGACATCACGGCGCCGCACCTCGACCGAGTGTCACGTTCGGAACTGGCGCGGTTGGTAACGGCGCTCAGGGGCGATGCCGCGGCGAGCCCCATTCCGCTTGCCGGGGTTGCGGCCCGACCCGTAGCTTAGGGCGGTGGGGTTTCCATACTTAGCGAGGCTTGTCTGCGTCCGAGTGACATCTCCCCGATCTCCCGCGTGATGCGCCGGGTCGACTTGGCCTCCGATGGCCACGTGTCGACTGATGCGGTCGCCACGGGGTTCCCGAGCATCGACCGATGGCTCGGAAGCGGGCTACGCCGGGGCGATTTGGTGGTGCTCGGCGGTGATGTCGGGAGTGGGAAGTCGGCGTTGTCCCTGGCGATGGCGTTGCGGATGGCGCAGAGTGGGGCGGCGGTCGCGTTCCTGACCGGCGAGATGACCCCCGAGCGGGTGATGGAGCGGGCGCTCGCCATCGAAGGGCGCGCGCGCGTGGATGACCTGCGGAAGGGTTCGCTCGACGAAATGACGAGGGCTGGTGTGGGTGCGGCGGCGGTGCGACTCCGGGATTGTACGCCGCGTGTGGAGTCACTCGGCGACGTGGAGTCATTGCGCGAGCGGATTCGGGCGCTCGACGTGCAGGTGGTTGTAGTGGATGCGTTGCAGGCACTCGCGAGTGGTGGGCTCTCGCAGGATGAGGCCCTCGCAGCGGCGGTGCGGACATTGAAGTCGATCGCGTTGGATCTCGATGTGACGGTGCTGGTGACGGCACACATTCCGAAGTGGGAGCGGGCACGTCCGGACCCGCGTCCGACGCTCGAGGATTTCGGGGCGCTCGATTCGGTGAAGCAGCTCGCCGATGTGGTGCTCGCGATTTACCGCGAGGAGATGTACTCGCCGGGCTACGGCGTAGAGGGTGCGACTGAACTGCTCGTGCGCAAGAATCGCAACGGAACTGTTGGATACGTGGATTTGTATTTCTACAAGCAGTGGCTCCGCTTCGAGGATATGCTGGACCCCGACCGCTAGGAGATGTGATGCGAAACGTCCGACCTTTTTTGGCCCTCGTCCTGTTGTCGCTCGCCGCCCCAGTGGCTGAGGCGCAGCGCACGGACAACGTCGCCCGACTCGAAACAGCGCGCGCGGCGAATCCGCGCAGCGTTGCCGCGCTCCGCGCCCTCGGGGTGGCCTACTTCAAAGCGAATCGGTTCCCCGATGCCCGCGTCGTGCTCGATCAAGCACGGCAACTCGATCCGCGCGATGGTGTGAGCGCGCTCTACGCCGGGCTCGCGGCCGAGCAACTCAAGGACTACGCTGCTGCGCGAGTGGCGTACAACAGCTATCTCCAGAATGGGCGTTCGCGTGGCGCGCGCAAAGAGATTCAAGAGCGCCTCGTTTCGCTCGCGCGTGACGAATCGGTCGCCGCAGCGCGGGCCGCCGTCGCCAACGAAGCGCGGCTCTCGCAGACACCGGGCGATCGCCGCACCATTGCCGTGCCGCCGCTCAAGTTCTCGGGCCCAGACGCCGAGCAGCTCGCGCCGCTCGAGCGCGGACTCGCCGAACTCATCATCACCGACCTCGGCCGGTCGTCGCAGCTCACGATTGTTGAACGTGACCGTATGCAGGCAATCGCCGATGAGATTAACCTCGGCGAGTCTGGTCGCGTGGATGCGGGGAGCGCGGTGCGCGCCGGCAAGCTCATCCAGGCCGGTCGTCTCGTGAACGGGACGATCGTACAGGGCGGAAATCAGCTCACGCTGAGCTCAAGCATCGTTGAAGTGTCGACCTCACAGCTCTCCGATCCCGCGTCGGTCACGAACAACGTCGACGCAATCTTTGCGCTCCAGAAGCAGTTCGTCTTCCGCATCTTCGAGCAGCTTGGCGTGACGCTCACGCCGGCTGAGCGCCAGTTGGTCGATCGCCAGGCAACGACCAATCTCAATGCGTTCCTCTCGTACAGCCGCGGGCTCCAGGCGGCGGATGATGGTCGCTTCGGCGATGCGGCACGCTTCTTTGATAACGCGCGCACGCTGGATCCGAACTTCGGGGCCGCGGCGGCGCGATTCAGCGCGGCACAGGCAGCAGCGGCCGGCGTGCAGGTGACGGCGGCGACCTTGCAGAGTGGGCTCACTGGCGCCGAAGCGCAGGCCGTGACGGGTGCCGAGAATGGCGTGATCAACGTGGTGGGCGGTGGGGTGAGCAACACGCTCACTACTGTTGCGCAGAGCGTGAATCCGCCTGCGGTGGCACCGATCTCCAACAGCGCGGGCCCCACAACGGTCACGCAGCAACAGCAGCAGGAACCGCCTCCTAACCGTGACGCCCCGAGTAGCGCGGGCGGCACCGACACTCCGGTCGCCCGTACAGGCACCGTCACCATCGTCATCCGCCGGCCGTAAGCGATGAATTCATTCTACGTTCGTTCATTGATTCGTCCGCTCGCCGTCGCGGCGGCCGTCACACTGCTCTCAACCGCGCTTCCCGCGCAGGGACTCGGTGGAGCGGCGGTCGTTACGCAGCCGACCTTCACGAGCATCACGTTTGGTGATGGCGCCGCCAAGCGCAGCGTGTCGCAGTTCGCGCTGCCTGTGGTCGTGATCATTCCGCTCGGCGAGAAGCTCAATCTCGACATCACGACGGCCTTCGCGTCGTCGACGGTGTCCGCGAATGATTCCACCGTGAGCGAGATCGCCGGCCTGACCGACCTCCAAGTCCGCGCGAACTATCGGTTTCGCGAGGCGTATCTCTTCACGCTCGGCGTGAACGTCCCCACGGGGCAGTATTCTGTGGCCGCGGAACAGCAGGAAGCGGCGGGCCAGATCGGCAATGACTTCCTGTATTATCCGATCTCCTCAATGGGGAACGGGTTCGCGTTCACTGGCGGCGTGGCGTACGCCCGCCCGGTCGGCGAGTGGAACGTCGGCGTCGGTGGTAGTGTCCGTAAGTCAACGGAGTTCGCCGCGTTTGCGGATACGACCGACGACTTCCGATTCACGCCGGCCGATGAGTATCGCGTGCAGTTCAGCGGGGACCGACCGATTGGCGAGGGCGAGGTGTCCGTTGGCTTGACCTACTCGATGTTCGGGAGCGACATCGCCGAGAACACCACGTACAGCACTGGCGATCGCATCATCGCGACGGCGGGGTGGGGATTCCCGGTCAAGGGTACGAAGGTCTTCTTATCCGGCTGGAATCTGTATCGGCTTCCCGGCCAGCAACTCGGCGGTGATGCCCCCAAGGAGAACGTGTTCAACCTCTCCGGCGCGGTGAGCTTCGACGTCAAGAACTACGTCGTGCAGCCGAGCGTTGAGACCCGTCTCTGGCAGGTCGGTGGCGCGCGGGCGGGCAATCAGTTCAACGTGGGTGTGCGGGTGCGGGTCCCAGTGAGCTCGGTGGTGCTGTTCCCGCAGTTCGGCTACACCATGGGCAACGTCTACTCGACCACCGATGGCACCGGGACCAAGGTCTCTGGTATCCGGTTGAGTCTGACGGCGCGCTACAACTAGTCCGGTAGCGAGTCCCTCGATTGCCCCGTAGCGGGGTGAGACGCGGGTAGCGAAGCGGGGCGGGC
>JAYTDH010000056.1:0-3094 GCA_043736095.1 Gemmatimonas sp. | reverse complement strand
TGTCGCACATCGGGCGCGCCACCCACACCACTCACGATCCACTGTCGCACATTGCCCGCCAAGTGCAGCACAAGATTTCCCGCGCTGTTCGACGACGCGTTCGCGCGATGCCAGAGACGGTCGGCGGGCATCGCGGTGAGCGCGAGTCGGATCTTCCCTGGATACTCGAGCCCGAGGTAGTAGCGCGAGCGCTCGAGGAAGGCGGAGGCGAGGTCGTTGGTCATGGTTCCAAGATCGTCTTTCGGGCCGGCGGGGGCTACTGCGACATCAAGAGCGCCGTCAGAAGGCGATCGTGATCGCGAACCCCGCGCTGCGCGGCCCACCGATCGGGATCGTCGGCGCGATGCGCGTGCGCTCAGCGAGTGTCGCCTCCCGCGCCTGCATCGATCTGCGGCTCTGCGTGAAGCGGCCGAGGGTCTGTCGAGCAACGAAGAGACTCGCCAGGCCGCCGATGATGGTGGCCGATCCGATGGTCTGATCGCCGCCCGTCTTGAACTGCGCCGCGCCCGTCGCGATCGCGATGGCCCCAGCCGCGGCGCCGAGGAACGCGATCGACCGTCGCTGGCCGAGGTTGGAACTGAAGTGTGCGAGCGCGGAGGTACCGAGCGCGGCCCCGAGCGCGATCGTCGGCGCGTTGGTGTTCACGGAGGCGGCGCTCTCGCGGAGTATAGGTGGCGGCTCGCCCACGTACGGCACTTGGATGCGCGCGGCCTCGTCGAGCGTGACTCCGTGTTGGTCGAGCCAGGCGCGGAACTCGTCGTCCGCCGCGAGTTCCGCGACCCAGACGTTGTTGTCCGCTGCGGCAACGCGGTCGACGAGGTCACGGCGGCCGGTGCTCTCGATCAGGTGCCCGACCGCGCACACGATCCCTGACCGGCGGTCGACGAAGTAAGGGACGGCCTCGCCGGGGAAGTCGTAGTTGCGCGGGAAGGCGCCGCGGTCGCGATAGCGGCGCAGGCGCTCAGTGAGCGTACGGCGATTGGTCAGATGCGATGGGCTGAGCGCCGCGACGTCGCGTGACTCGAGCAGGGCGATGGCACCGTCGAAGTGTCGCTGGATCCGTTGCACTTCGGCCGAATGGCGCGCAGCGCTGTCGTCACCGGGTATGACAGTGAAATGCAGCGCGATTGCGACTTTGAGAAGCGGAATCAACATGGTGCGCTCTCCGAAGAGGTCTCAACTCCTGCTCCACCTTCTACCTGAGCCGTGGAGCGGCCGTCACAGTATTCACCGGCGGCACGAAGCATCTCCTCCCCCTCCGCGCCACTGCCGATCAACGCGTCGCGCGCAGTCCGTAGAGCTCCACCCGCTCCACCCCAAGCGAGTCGAGCGATCGGCCGAGCACGTAGTCGTTGCCGATCCGGTAGATGGTGAGCCGCGGCGGCGTGCGCACCACGCCGAGCCAAGTGCCCTGTGGCGAGACTACGTCCCACACCCGATCCGAGGTGTCCCTCGGGAGGCGGAACCGTTCGAGCCAGACGCGCTGCCCCGCGTCCACCAGCAGCTCCTGATACAGCGGCGCGTACTCGGGGATAGGGAGATCTTGCTTGTAGTAGTCCTCGTCGGTCATCCTGCTGCGCGTGTCCGCAGCGGGGATCGTCGCGAGGTCGGCCTTCTTGTACGCGTCGATGATGTCCGCCGACCGTACCCGCTCGCGCTGCCAACTGGCAACGCGCGTCAGGTTGCCGGCGAGGTCGTAGTACTCAAGCTCGGGCTTGTCGCCGCGGAGGACGACGAGCGAGTTCCCGGCGACGCCCATGATCGGCGAGGTGGAGAGCGGGATGTATGGGAACTGGATGAACCCGTTGAACTGGTGCGCAAATCGCTGGGCCCCGCTGAACGTGCCGAGTGAGTCGAGCAGGGCGCCGCTGGTGTCGTACCGGAGGAGTGAGAAACGCGACTCGATCACCGAGCCCGGGGGCCCGCTGATCCGACCCCCATTCTCGTATGCGAGCACGAGCCACGTGCCATCGGCGAAGATGCCACGCAGGAATGGTCGCGACACTGCGGTGGAGAGCGCGAATCGGCGCGTTTCAAGAAACGTGAGGTCCACGTCGTAGAGGTGCACGCGCGTGGCGCCGCCATCAGGTACGATCAGCTGGTCGCCCGACGTGAACACCTGTAGCGAGGACTCACTGAACTCGTTCGGCCCCGCGCCCGTGCGGCCGATGGTCCTGAGGTGCTTCCCTGTCGCGTCGAAGAGGCGCAGTTCCGGCGGGTCCGAGTTCGGCACGAGGATGCGGCCGTCGGGGAGGCGGTGCGTGTCATAGATGCGGCTCAGCTCGTACGCGTCGCTGGTATCGGACGCTTCGACACCGATCGAGAGGCGCGGCAGGGTGTCGAGCGCAAAGGGGGTCGCGGACTGCGGGTCGGCAGTTGCGCAGGCGTTCAACACCGCGAGCAGTGCGATTGCGAGAAAGGGAGTCATTCCCGACATTGTGACCTCTGGCCGGCGGAGGTGAGCGGACGCTGAGTAGGAAGCGTGATCGGGAAGTATGGGGTGCAGCTGTTCTCCGCGCAGGAGTAAGGTCTCATCACCGTTTGTGACTCGATGCCGGTAAGTCGGGGTACTGCTGACATGACGAACTTTCTGGAGGACCGCTCGCCGACCACTGGGTTCCGCGTGCGTGCGATGGCCAAGAGCGTCGGCCGACGCCGTCGCGCGCGGACTGGCGCGATGCTCGTGTGCGCCGTGGCTTGGCTTGCCGGATGCGTGAATGACCCCGTCGCGATCGCCTGCACTCAAGAGGCGCGGTCCTCGGTCGCGGTCATCATCCTCGACTCCGTGAGCGGGACCGGTCTCGCACCGGGTGCGACTGTGGTCCTGCAGGATGGAGCGTACAGGGACTCGAGCGCGTTCGGGCTGGGCTATTCGCTGCCGGGCGACTCCTTATTCTACTCCACGAGTACGTACGAGCGCGCCGGTACGTACACCGTGCGCGTGCGGAGGCCAGGCTACGCGCTCTGGGAGCGGCAGGGCGTGCAAGTCACAGCCGATCAGTGTCACGTGGTGACCGCGCGAGTCCGAGCACGGCTGCAACAGCTCTGACGAGACGCGCGAGCAGCGGACGTAGAACGGCGTGTAGCAGCGCGC
>JAYTDH010000055.1:0-11968 GCA_043736095.1 Gemmatimonas sp. | reverse complement strand
ATTGTCGTGCTCGGACGATGGTCCGCAGTTGGTACGGCGGGCGCAGCGATGGTGTTCGGCGCGGCATTCGCGTTGCAGTATCTCTTTCAGTCGCTGGGGCTCGCGCTGCCGTACCAACTGTTCATCGCACTGCCGTATCTGCTCACGCTAGTGCTCCTCGCGACGCTTCGCGGCAGGGCGCGCGCACCGGCGCACCTCGGCGCCTAAGAGTAGGACCTCGTCAGATCTCGTGCTGCCCTGACGCGGGCGGTGGGAGATAGGGTCCGGCGAGGTCCCAGTGCCAAGCCTCACGCTTCTTTCCGTCGCGCGGATCTTTGAGCGGGTGATGCTGCAGGCGCTCGAGCGGAAGTCCGACGCGTGCGCCCCAGCGGAGCAGGCGATCGCGATCGACCGAGACCAAATGCGCCATCGGACGACCGAACCAGATGTGCCGATGCAACCAGAGCCCGCCATCCATCGCATGTCGCATTCCGTCGCGCCGTTTCTCGAACTCACGCCATTCGGTCAGAAGCGCGGCTGGATCCGTCGGGTCTGGAATCGACGGGAAGGCGCGCCTGAAGCGCGCGTCGCGCGCGTCGCCATCACGCACTCAGTTGCAGGCGACCAGACCATCGGTCGTGGCCGGCGAGGGTGGAGAGTCCACGGTCCCCGCGAACATCGCACAGGTGAGGGGATACGACTGCGGGTGGGTGACTTTGGCCGACCATCCTGACGACGTCGCGGCGATAATCGTGAGGACCACACCCGGCGAGGCCTGGATCTTTAGCTGCGCGAGCGATGGTGCGTAGGAAGAGTGGTCGTAGAAATATGCTTCCTGTGCGCTCGCCAGATTCCGCAGATCCGCGCGCAGTGCCGCCGCATTTGCCTTGCCCTTCGTGTTTTGGAACTTCGGGATTGCAATCGCCGCGAGAATCCCGATGATCACCACGACGATGAGCAGTTCGATGAGCGTGAAGCCGCGACGCGAGCGGAAGGCCATCGGAACACCGGGAGGAGAGGACGATCGCGCACGATCATTGAAGTGACGTGCATCACGACGAATGGTGACATCGCGTACAGTGAATGCCGTACCACAGTATCTGGTAGCAAGGGCGAGGCCGTCACAACCGGCATCGCTAACTCCTTGCCGGATAGCTAGTTGAATATTCCGGTCCACGCAAGAACGCGTTCGGTCCCTGTGGCAGACCAGCAAAAATGCCGCACCCTGCAACGGTGTCAAGAGAGTGTGCGGCCTTAGGCCTTCGCCTCAGGCCTTCGCCTTAGGCCTTCGCCACGAGCCAGTTCTCGCCAATGCCGATGTCTACCACCAGCGGGACCGCGAGCGCGACCGCGGTCGTCATCTCGTGATCTACCAGCGCGCGGAGCGCCTGCTCCTCGTGCGGCGGGAGTTCAAAGACCAGTTCATCGTGTACCTGTAGCAACATCTTGGCCGCGAGATTGCTCGTGGCGAGGGACGCCTGAATGCCGATCATCGCCACCTTGATGAGGTCGGCCGCAGAGCCTTGGATCGGGGAGTTCTGCGCCAGCCGCTCGCCGAACGCGCGGGTGTTGAAGTTGCGGTCGTGGATCTCGGGGATGTAGCGGCGGCGCTTGAAGAGCGTCTCCACATAGCCGCGCTCGCGGGCCTCGCCCACCGCCGTATCCAGCCACCTTCGCACGCCGGCAAAGCGTTCAAAGTATGTCTCGATAAACGCCTTCGCTTCGGCGTGCTCGATCTTGAGTTGGCGCGAGAGCGCGTGTGCGCCCTGTCCGTAGATGGTCGCGAAGTTGATGGTCTTGGCGCGCGCGCGCATCTCACTCGACACCACCTCGAGCGGAACGCCGAAAATCACGCTCGCCGTCTGCCGGTGGATATCGCCACCGGCCCGGAACGCGGCCACGAACGCCTCATCGCCCGAGAGGTGTGCCAACAGGCGGAGCTCGATTTGCGAGTAGTCGGCGGCCAACAGGCGCCATCCAGTGCGCGGAATGAAACCCCGGCGGATGTCCTTTCCCAGTTCTCGGCGGATCGGGATGTTCTGCAGGTTGGGATCGCTCGACGACAACCGTCCCGTGCTCGCCACCGTTTGATTGAACGAAGTGTGGAGTCGGCCGGTGTGCGGATTCACCAGCGCCGGGAGCGTATCGAGATATGTGTTCTCGAGCTTGGCGAGTTCGCGGTACTCCATCAACAGTGTCGGCAACGTGTGCCCCTCGTCCGCCAACTCCTGAAGCACGCTCGCGTCGGTGCTCGGTCCGGTCGCCGTCTTCTTCTTAATGGGCAAGCCGAGCTTCTCGAACAGAATCGTTCGGAGCTGCGGATTGCTCGCGATGTTGAAGCTCTCGCCAGCGGCCTCGTGGATCTGCTTTTCCAGCTCGAGGCGTGCGGCCTCGAAGCGCGTTTTGAGCGATCGGAACCAGGGAATGTCAATGGGAATCCCCTCCCACTCCATATCGGCCAACACGCCGACGAGTGGGAGTTCGATCTCGTTGAGCAATGCGGCGACTGCGTGCTCGTTGAGCTTGGGCTCGAAGAGCGCGCGAAGGCGCAGAGCGATATCGCCGTCGGCGCAGGAGTAGTCGCGCGCCGCACTAATCGGCACCTCGGCGTACGGCATCTGCTGCTTTCCCTTGCCGCAAAGCTCATCATAGCCGGTCATCGCCACGCCCAAGAACTCCACGGCTAGTGCGTCGATCCCGTGCGAACGCCGGCCGGGATCGAGCACATAGCTTGCCAGCATCGAATCGAAATCGACGCCGCGCAACGTGATCCCTGCGCGGCGAAGCACGAGGAGATCGTACTTCGCATTGTGCGCGGTCTTCTTGACGGCTGCGTCTTCAAGGAGCGCGCGCAGCGGTGCCATCGCCTCACTCATCAGCGGCGGAAGATTCACCACCGGCTGTGGACCGTCGGCCAAGAGGCGCGCGGCGATTGATGCTGGTACCGCGCTGGTCTTCGTCTTTGGTGTGACTGGTACATCGTCGAGAGCGAGGCCGCCCTGCGCCGTTCCCGGTGCGCGATGTGCGAAGGGGAGATACCATGCCCTTCCTGGGGCCGTTGCAATGGAGATGGCCACAAGATTTGCGCGCATCGGGGTGATGATCGGCGGCGCGCCGACATCAAGCACGGTCTCGGTGTCCACGGCGATCATTCCAGCCGCACGACTCTCCCGAATCACCTGCGCAACCAAGTCCAGCGTATCCGCCACGCGATAGTCTGTCGCGACAGCATCCGGCGTGCCCGGTACAACGGCACGCGCAGCACGCGCCGCGATCATGTGCGGTTCGTCACCGGACGCATCGGTGCCTAGCGCAGTGCCTAGCGCAGTGCCTAGCGCAGTGCCGAGCGCGGTGCCGAGCGCGGTGCCGAGCGCGGTGCCGAGCGCGGTGCCGAGAGACGTGCGAGGCGACGCCCCGGCGGCGTCAGCGTTCACGGCCGCGGTGCGTGCGGCGGTGCCGAACTCCAGCTCCACGAATAGATCGCGCAGCGCGACCCAGTCGGGAGGATCGAGCGTGAGGCTGCCGAGGTCGAGTGAGATCTTGAGATCTTCCTGCAACGTCACGAGCTGCTTGGAGAGCCGCGCCTCGGCAATCTGTCCCGCGAGTGCGTTGCGCGTGCGCGTGGGCTCAATCTCGGTAACGTGCGCGATCATCTCCTCGACGGTGCCCCACTTCTCGATGAGCGCGAGCGCGCCCTTGTCGCCGATTCCCTTCACTCCGGGAACATTGTCCGCGGTGTCGCCAACGAGCGCCAGATAATCGATCACGCGCTCAGGCGGAACGCCGAGTCGTTCGTGGGCATTTTCCATCCCATACCACTTCTCGGTCGTGCGGCCCGGGGGACCGTGCCAGGGATTGAGCACCCACACGCCAGGACGAACGAGCTGGAGGAGATCTTTGTCGCCGGAGACGATGCACACCTCGAGCGCGGCCGCGACACCCTGTGGCGCGAGGGTTGCAATTACATCGTCGGCCTCGAAGCCGTCCAGCTCGAGTGTCGGGATGCGATAGCCGCTGAGCAACTGATGCACGCGCTCGACGCCGGTGTCGAAATCGTGCTGCTCTTCGTCTGGCAGTGCGACTCGATTGGCCTTGTAGAGTGCGAACATCTCCTCTCGCCCAGAGGAACCGGCATCGTTCACCCAGCCGAGATACTCTGGCTTGTGTTTCTCAATGAGGCGCCGAAGGAACTCACTCACACCCTTCGCCATCCCGGTGTTCTCGCCGCGCGCATTGCGGAGCGGCGCACCGCCGCCGAGCGCGTGGAACGAACGGTAGATGAGGGCGTAGCCGTCGATCAGATAAATGCGGGGGCGTCCCGGTGTGCTACTCATGGGAAAGAACCTAGCGAAGACCGAGGAGGGCCGCCGCCCCAGCGACAACGAGCACCACGCGCACGTTGTCGTCGCCCGGCCGCGATGGGCGTTCAGCGATTGCGGCCACCGCGCCAAGCGCAATCGCCACACCGCGCGATGCGGGTGTCAGCCAGAGCACTCCGCCGGCAGTAGCAATGGTTAGGGCGAGACTTCCAACGATGCTCTTGGAATCCGCGGGCGCACCGCGCAGGTGCTGCATCGAGCGCCCGACTAATCCGGCGGCAGCATCACCAACGGCCGCAGCCCAGAGTGCGGCAATCGCGGCGCCCGGAGGTGCCAGCATCACGGCACCCCACATCCCGATGGCGAGCCAGGTCGCTCCGGAGAGCGTCGTGCGCTCGTGCGCGCGGAGCAGTGCACCGAAGCGCGCTTCGAAGCGTGCACCGAACGTGGCGCTGCGATATCGGGCGAACTCCACCACGAGCGCGACCACCACCGCCGCCGCGACGAGCATGCGGACCTGCGTGCCGGTGAGCCAACCGAACGCCCATGCGACCGGCAATATCGCGGTCGCGATATGAATCGCCTTCCGCTGGAACTCCCGCGCGATCACCGCAGACGACGTCGGAACTCCGTCTCGAAGCGCACTTCGCTGGTCTGCGTCAGACGCCAGCGACCAGTCCCGGTCTGATCGAAGAAGACAAGCTGGATGCCCTGCTCGCGATATTCCCACAACTGCTGCCGGTTGCGTTGGAAGTCGGCGCTCTGGGGCTCGAGAATCTGATCCGGTTCACCGAGGACGACGAAAACGCGGCCGCGATCGGACATCCACCCCGGGACACTCTCCTCACGGAACCGCGAGTTCGCGCGTACGAGTCGCGTGAAGTATTCCCGCAGATCCTCGTGCACCGGTGTCCGTGGCGTGGAGTCCGTCTGCTTCATAAAGTCGGCCCACGCCGCAGGACGCTGTTCCTCTGGCGCGTCACGAAGCGCCTGCAAATGTGTGGGCGTCGCGAAGTACCGAAGGAAGGCGAGCATGTCCTCGAAGCGCGCGATCGGAAGATCATCACCGAAGCCGACAAAGACATACGTGCTCGCCGTGTCGCTGCCGGACTCGCGCACGAACGAGAGTTGCGAGACGCCAATGCCGAGTCGCGTGATTGGCACCTCGACGACACCACTCGACAATCCGCGATACGGCGTGATGCGCACGGCATCCGACCAGAGCACGCGCCCGCTCTCGTTTCGCGCCAGCATCAGGAGCGCGGTGTCGGTGGAGTCGTAGCTCTCGATATAAATCGGCACAACGCTGTCGCGACCGAACACCACCGTCGCGCGCGGACTGATCAGCACGTAGGGAATTGAATCGCGCCCAACGCGCGGCAGCACTTGAATGATCGGGATCGGTGTGGACAGCACCCCAGACGCGTAGACCGGTACCGTCATCTGGACGCGCTCCTCGATGCCGCGCTGACTGCCGACATCGCGAATGGCGACGGTCATCGTGTAGGTCCCCGGCGCGAGATCGATGATCTCCTGGTACAACAGGCTCTCGTCGGTGCGGCCGGTCTCACGATACGACCCAACAATCACACTCTCCGTGATGTCGATGATGCGTACGCGTTCGCCGCCACGTTCCACAACGATTCCCACCGTATAGGCGCCGCGGAATCGGGTATCTGCCTCGCGACTAAATGTCAGCGACGAGGGGGCGAATGAGAGGCCGAGGATGACGTGGGTGGTGTCCGGCCGCTCGGAGGCAAGGAAGCCCACGCGGCCAACGACCGGGAAAGGAAGTCCGCGCGCAATCATCCCCATCTGGCGATACAGCGGCGCCGGATCGAACGAGATGTTCCGGAGGTCGCGCTGAAGGCCGGGTCCGCTGGCCGGACGCGGCCCGGTTGAAGCAGGGACGGCGCCTTCGCGGGGCGCCGAGGAGCAAGCAATTACCGTCGCGAGCAGCGAGGCCGCGGCGACTGGGAGGAACCGGCGGATTGGCTGGCAATAACGGAGATCGAACATCGCGCTCGGGACGAAAGGATCGGGTGGATAATCTATACCCCGCGCCTGCCTGCTTGCACGACTCCTGTACGGTCGGTAGCTTCGCCTCGGTGACCCGAGACCCTTTGGTTGGTACAACGCACGGCGGCTTTACCCTCATCGACCGCGTCGGAGAGGGAGGAACCGCGACCGTGTATCGCGCGTCGCACCCAGAACATGGGACAGTGGCGTTCAAGGCCCTGCGCGAGAAGCTCCGTCAGGATCGCACCGCCGTGACGCGCTTCACGCGCGAGGCCAACTTCGGCACGCGGGTCACGCATCCGAATGTGATTCGTACGATCCAAACAGGAGAGGAGAACGGTATTCCTTTCCTGGTGATCGAGTGGGCGGCCGGCGAACTCCTTGAGAGCTACGCCAAGCGGCACGCCCCCTTTCCTCCCGACGAAGTCTCGGCCGTCATCAGTCAGATCGCCAGCGCCGTCTACGCCGCACACGAGGCGGGGATCGTCCACCGCGACCTCAAGCCCGACAACGTGATGTACGATCACGAGACGCGCACCGTGAAGTTGCTCGACTTCGGAATCGCGACCTCGACCGACACCACGCCCGATCAGCGCCTCACGCGCGCCGGGTTCTTTGTCGGGACGCTGATGTACGTGGCACCCGAGGCGCTCTCCGGTGAGATCGTGTCGCCCGCTGCGGACCAGTACTCGCTCGCGACGATGGCGTATCTCTTTCTCACGGGCACGTTGCCGTATACCGCGCGCAGCCCACGGGACATGTTCACGCAGCTCCTGTCGCAGCCGCCGATTGCGCTGAACAAGGCAAAGCCGGAAATCGTGTTCGCGGACGGCGTTGAGCAGGCCGTGATGAAGGGGCTCGCCAAGCTCCCCAAGGAGCGCTACGAGAATGTTGTCGCCTTTGCCGACGGCCTCGGCGAGGCACTCCAGACTCCGTTCCCGGCCACGGCCGGCGGTGGCCTGATGTCGAAGATGAAGGGGTTGTTCGGCCGCTAGTCGGTCCTCAGCGGGGCGCTGGGTCGACGGGCAACCAGCAGGTAAAACGACTCCCGCTCCCAGGCGCACTCTCCACCGTGATGTCTCCTTCGAGCAGACGCGCGAGTCGCCGCGTGATGGTCAGACCGAGTCCGGTGCCTCGGCGCGCCGAATCCGAGCGCGAGCCGGGATCCACCTGCTCGAACTCTTCAAAGATCCGCTGTTGATCCTTTTCGGCGATTCCGATTCCTGAGTCCACGACCTGCAGCGCGACCCACGCGCCGCCTGCGGCGAGCAGGGGTCGCTGACGCGCCTCGAGCACGCGCGCGGGGTCTGAGACGAGCGTCGCCCGCAGCGTGATGCTCCCGATTGGCGTGAACTTCACGGCGTTCCCAAGCAGGTTGATGAGAATCTGTCGCAGATGCGTGGGGTCCGTGCTCAGCCGCGGGAGTGTGCTCGGCACCTGAATGGAGAGCGCGAGTCCCTTCTCGATAATCAGGGGCTCGACCTCACTCGCGACGTCGATCACAAAGGCCCGCAGCGACAGCGGCTCCCGGTGTACTTCAAGGCGCCCAGCGGAGAGCCGTGCGAGATCGAGAATCTGATCGACGAGCGCCTGTAGGTGCTCTGCGGAGGCCTGGATTCGTTCTACGGGCCCAACCATTCGCGGGCCGAGGTCGCCGTAGGAGCCATCGCGCAGAAGGTCCACAAAGCCCACGATGGCCGCCAGTGGTGTGCGGAGCTCATGGGAGACGTTGGCCAGGAACTCCGACTTCGCGCGATTGGCACGCGCGAGCTCGAACGAGAGATGCTCGAGCTCAAGGCTGCGCTCGCGGAGTCGGCGCCGACGCTCGCGTTCGTAGGCAAGCAGCGCGACCAGCGCGACGAGCGCGGCGATGCCACCGACGAGAAGAGTCCTTGTCGGTAGCATCTCAGCAGGCCTCGCGGCAGCGTTCGTACCCTTCGCGCATTGACCGGCCCGCCCTGGTTGGGTAGCCTCCCCACATGGACCTTCGCACTCGCTTGATCAGTCTCCTCGCCACGCGCAGCGCGCGCCGCGGCACGTTCACCCTAGCCTCTGGCCGGCAGTCCGACCTGTACATCGACTGCCGCCCGACGACGATGTTCCCTGAAGGTCTCGCCACCATCGGACCTCTTGGCCTTCAAGCGATTCTCGCTCGCGGATGGCATGCCGATGCTGTGGGTGGGCTCACGCTCGGCGCCGATCCCGTGAGCTACGCGATCGCCTACGCGAGCCAGCTCGCCGGCACACCAATCCGAGCCTTCACTGTGCGGAAGGAAGCGAAATCCCACGGAACGGGCAAGGTGATCGAAGGGGCGTTCGAGCCCACCGATCGCGTGATCATCGTCGAGGACGTGATCACGACGGGCGGTTCGGCCCTGCGCGCCGTTGAGGCAGTGCGCGCGGCTGGGGGAACGATTGTCGGAGTGCTGGCGGTCGTGGATCGGGAGGAAGGGGGACGCGAGGCGATCCAAGCGGCCGGACTCGAGGTGGAGACGCTCGTGCGCGCATCCGAGATCGTCGCGCAGATGTAAGTCGTGGGGCTCGCCTGGCTCGCCTGCGCTGGCGTGCTCATCCTGCGCGCCGGTGCAGAGCTGGGCGACGATCTGCTACTGAGGGCGGGATCGTGCGCATACCGGGACGGAGCGCGAGTGCTCGGAACTCTCGGAGCGCAGAGCGGTGTGGCCGGATCAGTTCCGCGAGCAAGCGCTCGAGCATGCGCGCCTCGAAGTAGTGGCGGCGGAACTCGCCCGCCGAAACGCCGAGGTAGGTCTGCACGTGCCGACCGAACGCCTGGGGGGACGAAAACTCAAGGGCGTTTGCCACATCGGAGATCGAGTGGCCGGCGTCTTCGAAGAGGCGCGCCGCGCGGAGGAGACGCGCGTACGCGAGATACCGCTTCGGGGCGGGGAGTTTCGCGCGGAAGAAGCGACTCATCAGTGTACTGGGCAGCACCTGCAGCTGGATCGCGAGTGCTTGCACTGTGCCGTTGCGTTCGCTCGCGGCAAAGAGCGCCTCGAAAAAGGCCCAGGTCTCGTCCGGTACGGGAGCGAGTTCTTCGCGGATGCGCGTGAGCGCCGTCCGGTCGGCGCTACGCGCGGCTTCGGTGGCAAGTATCCGGCGGAGCTGACTCCATCCAGCCGGAACCCGGACATCCACGAGGCGGGTGATGCCCGCGTTGCCGATGCGAAGGAGCGCCTCCGCGGTGGGCGGTTGCGCTCCGAGCAGCGCCACGGTGGGGACAGAGGGATACTCGCGCACAACGGCGGCGATGCGGCGGTCGAGCTGCTGACCGCAACGAACTACACCGAGAAGAACGGCCCCGACAGACCCATGCTTCAGGTCGTCGAGCGCGTCGGCGAGCGTCTCTCGGTGGATGGTGTGGTAGAGCCCTTCGCCAGCGGCGTCCACTCGGACGCGCTCGTCAGGGTCGAGCACTGTCACAACGGGAGCTCTCAGGATGGGCAGGGTGAGCGACAGAGCGAGCGACATAGCGGCCTCGGCGACAGGGAGAAGAGCGGGGCGGGATGCGAGGAGAGGCTACGTGACCCCGGTCACGCTCACGTCACACCGACCTAGGCCTATTCTTGCGTCCGTCACCCAGCGAGGACTTCTCTCGGCTAGATTTCCCGTGTGGTCCCGCCGGACGATCGCGTCGCAACGACGTGTTGCGCCGAGGAAAGTCCGGGCTCCTTGGACACGCTGCCAGGTAACGCCTGGGCACGCACGCGAGTGTGTGACGGACAGTGCAACAGAAAACGAACCGCCTTCGCGCAAGCGGAGGTAAGGGTGAAAAGGTGGGGTAAGAGCCCACCGCGTCCGCAGTAATGCGGATGGCATGGCAAACCCCAGCGGGAGCAAGGCCAAATAGGCGGCGAGGTGCAGTCCTCAGCGATGAAGACGCCGCGGGTTGGCTGCTAGAGTGTGCGGGCGACCGTACACCGAGAGAAATGATCGTCCGGAGTCGCAAGGCTCCGACAGAACCCGGCTTATAGGCGGGGCCCACGAAGGGCAGGTGAAGGTATTCAGCTGCAGAGTGAGAAGCACCGGGCGGCAGGAGAGGGGCGCGTTCGCGTGCCCTTCCCTGCCGCTTGGCATTATTCTCCTCTCGTGATTCTTCCAGCACCTCTCGGAACGCTGCGGCGATGGGTCGAAGGCGGCAGCGCCTTCCGGCGCGGCGCGTGCACGTTGCTCTTCACGATTCTGGGATGCGGTGGCCAAAAGCCGGTGGTGAGCGCACCCACGACCGCCCCCGTCGTAACCCGCGTGGATCTGCTGTCGCAGCCATGGATGCTTCGTGCGCCGATGACGCCGCGCGCGCAACGCGTGGCGGTGTCCGCCGTGCTGACGTCGCGAATGAATCCGCTGACCGCAGCGGACAGTGGGCGCAATCTCACGCGGGTGGACACGCTGGCGAGTGTGCTCGATGCGAGACTTGAGGCGCTCCGTGACCGCGATGCGGCGGAACGCACATCGGAGTTCCGCTTGTCGGAGCTCCGCTTGCAGGTTTCGCGCTTCGTTGTGCGAGCGGGGCCAGATACTGCCTGGCGTGAGCCGGCGAATGTTTCAGCCCCCTTCTCGTTGTCCGTGCTGCCACAGCGCGGTGCGGTTCCGGCGCTCTGCCCTTGGGCGCCCGGGGCGCCCGGGGCGCCCGCGGTGTCCGCGGTGTCCGCGGTGTCCGCGACGGCGTGTGCGGCGGCGCAGGTGGCAGCGGCAGAGGGCTGGCAGGAGCTCTGGGTTGGTGCGCCACGCGCGCTGCAACCCGGGACCACGTGGCGCGACTCAACGAGCAGGGTGTTGGTGCGCGACGAGATCCCGCTGACCGTGACGTCCGTGCGCACGTTCACCGTGCGCGATGCTGTGTTGCGCGGTGGTGCGGTGGTGGTCACGGTTGAGCGTCGTTCGACGCAAGTGCTCGCAGGCGAGGGGCGTCAGTTCGGCGAGCTCGTCCAGTTGTCCGGCACCGGCGAGGGGACTATGCGGCTTGAGATTGCGCTGGACGATGGCGCGATTCTCTCTGGTGTCGGCACCTCCTCCGTCCTGCTTCGTCTCGTCGGGCGTCGCCGCACACAGGAGCTCACGCAGCTGAGCCAGACAACAATCACGGCGCCCTGAGTGAACGGGGCGCCGTGATTACTGCGCGGTACTGCGCGGTACTGCGCGGTGAGGCGCCCGACGCCTCCTGCAGACGAGACTCAGTCCACCAACCGCAGTGGCATCAACAGGCAGAGATACTTTCCGGGCTCGTTCCACCCCTCTGGCTCGAGGGTCGAGGCGCGCTCCGGTGCGCGGAAGGTCATGCGCACCTCTTCGGTCGGCATGTAGCGGAGGATCTCGAGGAGATACGCCGCGTTGAACCCGATATCGAGCGGATCGCCGTCGTAGCGAATCGGGAGTTCGTCCTGCGCTTCACCGAGATCCGGCGTGCTCACCGAGAACTTGAGCATCCCCGCGTTGAAGGAGAGGCGGATGCGGTGAGTCTGATCGGACGCGACAACGCTCATCCGCTTGAGCGCGCTGGTGAAGGCGGCGCGATCGAGAATGGCGTACTTGTCGTTGTCCTTCGGGATCACCTGCTCGTAGCCTGGATACGGCCCTTCGATCAGCCGCGTGAACACGGAGGTGAAGGGTGAGCGGAAGCCGAGGTGATTCTC
>JAYTDH010000054.1:0-2035 GCA_043736095.1 Gemmatimonas sp. | reverse complement strand
CCGGAACAGTTCACCGAGTCGCTCGACGGGTTGGAGATTTTCGTCTACGAGACGTTGCGCGGCGAGATTGAGGCGGTGGTGCAGCCGCAGCAGACGATTCACGACGCGGTGCGTCAGCTCCGCGGGCGGTCAATCGACGCCCGCGTGGGCGAGCTGAAGTCGCTGCTCCCGCTGGCCGATTCTCAAGAGATGGACCGCATCAATACGAGGATTGCCCAGCTCACGGCCGAGCGTCGTTCGTTGGGCGGAGGCGCCAAGTGGGGCGCGGTGCGAGGACGCCGCTGATACCGCTGTTATGCCGGCGCGTGTGGAGCGCCTGATGTGCTTTCGATCGCTTTGTACTTATTGTTGAACCCTGACCCTGACCGAGCCCCTATGTCCGAGATCCAGACTCTCCTTGCCCTGCAGTCCGACGATATCGCGATTCACGAGATCGAGATCAAGCTTTCTGCGCTCGAGCCGCGGATTGCGGAACTCGATGGCCGTCGTCGGCGCGTCGCCGACGCGGTGGAACGGCAGCAGACCGTGGTCACCGCCGAAGAGAAGAAGCAGGCGTTTCTGCGCGACAAGATCGCCGAGCACCGCGGGCTGATTGATCGCAATCAGGCGCAGCTGGACTTGGTGAAGACGATGCGGCAGGCCACGGCCGCGGCGGCGCAGATGGAGCAGGCCAAGAAGATTGTGGCCGGCGAGGAGAGCGATCTGCTTGCGTTGAATCGGCGGCTTGAGGAGATGCGCGGTGGGCTGAACAACGCGAAGAATGAACTCGCGGCGTTGGAGACGGAGCAGGCAACGGCGCGCGGTGAAGTGGGAGAGCAGCGTGCGGCGCTCGAAGGCGAGCGCGCCCTCGCCACCGCGAAGCGCGCGGAAACGGCGCAGGCAGTCGCGGCGCCACTTCGTACGCGCTACGACCGCACGCGGAACAAGAAGCGGGTGCACGTGGTGGTCGCGCTCAATGGCATGGCCTGCGGCGCCTGCGACACCGCCATTCCGATGCAGCGGCGGCATGCGATGCTCGCCACGAGTTCGATTGAGCTCTGCGAAGTGTGCGGCGTTCTGATGTTCCACGAAGCGTGAGCCGGACGCGCCCCGCGGCGCGTTGGGCGAATGCGCCGATTGTCCGCGAGGACGATCTGGCCGCGCTCGTTGGCGGGCTGCGACCGGGGTGGGAGGAGAAGGGGAAGCCGACACCGCCTGAGGCGTTGTTCCGGTTGCTCATTCTCCGAGGGGTGCGTGATGCCGATGCGGCCAAGCGATTCGTGCAGCCGCAGCTGGCGCACCTGACACCTCCGGAGGCGCTCACGGATTTGGTGCGCGCGGCGGAGCGCCTCGCGCGAGCGGTGAAGAGCGGCGAGGCGATTCTCGTGCACGGGGACTACGACGTGGATGGGATCTGCTCCACCGCACTACTCACACGCGTGCTGCGGGCGCTGGGTGGCACCGTCGAGCCGTTCATCCCAGATCGCAAAACCGACGGTTACGACTTGGGGCCGGCGGGGGTGAAACGCGCGATCGCCGTCGGAGCGCGTGTCGTGCTCACCTGCGACTGCGGCACGACCGCCGTGGAGCCAGCGCGGGCACTGAAGGCGGCGGGGATCGATCTCATCATCACAGATCATCACAAGCTCGGTGCGGTCGTGCCCGAAGCGTACGCGATGGTGAATCCACAGCGCGAGCCAGACATCGCCGAGCGTGCGGACCGGCATCTCGCGGCGGTGGGTGTCGTCTACAAGTTGTCGCAGGTGCTCACCGCGCAGATGGGGGGCGACGCGGCGCTCGTGGATGAGCAACTTGAGCTCGTCGCGCTCGCCACCGTCGCCGATGTCGCGCCGCTCGTGGGGGACAACCGCATCCTCGTGGCCGAGGGGCTGAAGCGGATGTCCACGCCACCCCTGCCCGGGCAACCTGACCGCCGCAATCGCGGACTGCGGGCGCTGATTCGTTCCGCGAGTGTCGATGACAAGCGCCTCACGGCTGGGCGACTCGGCTACACGGTCGCGCCGCGACTCAACGCGCTCGGGCGTGTGCGGCAGGC
>JAYTDH010000053.1:0-3469 GCA_043736095.1 Gemmatimonas sp. | reverse complement strand
GAGAGCATCGCGCCACTCCGAAACGGCGCCTCCCACTCACTCTCCAACACCCCCGCGTTCACGAGGAGCGCATGTCGCGTACGAAAGACGCGCGCCGAGACGGCAACGGGATCATCAATCGGGATCGCCATCGCGGCCGAGGCATTTGAGGCGCGGAGCGAAGTCACGGGACGCAACAGTCCGGCCGACGCATCGAACACGAGGAGCGCGCCGTAGTCCGCGCCCACCGTATCCGACACTTCAAAGAGAATCGTACGCGCGGCCTCCTCCAGCGTCACGGTTTTGCCGAGGATCTCGCTAATGGAATAGAGAAGATTGATCTCCTCGTACCGCTCCATCAGTTCGTTGGCGGCGTGACTCGACTCCCACTGACTCTGCAACATCTGCGAGAGCACGGGCACGAGCACGCGCATCCAGCGTGCGGGCTCCGCATTGTCATCGGCGACGGGGCCGAGGCCGAGCCAGGCACGCGTGCGGCCAGGAATCCGCATCACCAGTTGCCGGCCAAGCGCCGTGTCACGCGCGACGGGCTCGGGGCCTTCAATCCGCGCGAATCCTTCTGGGGGCGTCACATCGCCCCCCGACGTCGCGGCGACCTCGAGCGTCGCGCCCGCCGCCGCCTGTGTCCACAGGGTCGCGCCACAGCCATAGGCGGTACTAAACGAGTTGAGCGCGGCGGCGAGATTGCTCACGCGCACGGCCCGATTAGGGGGAGCACGGCACGCGTGGTCATGCGGCGCGCCTGGTCATGCGGCGTGCCTGGTCATGTGGCGTGCCTAGTCATGCGGCGTGCTCAGCACTGCGCAGTGTCAACCGCACGACGTTCCCTTCCCCATGAAAGCGCTCCACGCGGTCCATCAGCGCGCGCATCAGGAACAGCCCTCGGCCGTCCTCGCGATAAAGATTCTCTGGCGTCGTCGGATCGGTGGTGCAGGCCTCGAGGTCGAATCCCTCGCCCTGGTCCTCCACCTCGACGATGACTTCGCGGTCCGCGAACTGCACCCGCACGCGCACCCATTTTTCGGCGTCCTCCCGATTCCCGCGGAGGATGGCGTTGCTCAGCGCCTCGGTCAGCGCGACGGGGAGATTGAACGCCAACTGCCGCTGGGCGAAGGCGTGCGCGAACGCGTGCGCTAAGCAACTTCGCACGACCTCAGCGACCACCGGTTCAATTTCCCGGAGGTCGCTCGGGATGCGCAGGTCCAGTGCGCCGACCGCGGTCACTCAGAAACTCTCGAGTGCGCGCTCGCGAGTGTCGGCAATCTGGAACAGCGTGTCGAGCTTCGTGAGCTCGAACAGCGTCTGGAGATCATCGTTGAGATTCGCGAGCCGGATGTCGCCGCCGAGCTCGCGCAGGCGCTTGGCCAACGAGACGAGCACGCCGAGGCCCGCGGAGTCGATGTAGCCGGTGCGGGCGAAGTCCACGACAATCTTGCGCGCTCCGCCCTCGGCCTCGTCGAGCACGCGCTGCTTGAGTTCTTGCCGATTGCTCACGATCAACTGCCCTTCGATGTCGACGATGACGATATCGCCGTGCTTGCTCACAGTGAGGCTCATACGCGGCTCGTGCTCGGGTTGGGACTACCGATCGTGCTCTGGTTCTTCGGAGGGAAAGATGACGGCGGGAACTTGGCGCGCAACGCCTCCGCCACCGCGGGATGCACGAGCCCGTCGATCTCGCCACCGAAACGCGCGACCTCGCGCACCAGCGACGCGCTCAGGTAGCTCACCTCGAGCGAGGGCACCATGAACATCGTCTCGAGCGCCGGCGCGAGGTGGCGGTTCATCAGCGCCATCTGGTATTCGTACTCGAAGTCCGCCACCGCGCGCAGGCCGCGGAGAATCACCTTGGCTCCCGCCTCGCGAGCGAAATCGACGACCAGCCCGCGGAAGGCGCGGACTTCTACGCGCGGATCCTCGTCGAGCGCCGCCCGGATGAGAAGCACCCGCTCCTCTTCGCTGAACAGCGGCTGCTTGGAGACATTCACCGCCACCCCGACAATCAGCCGATCCACAAACTGCAACGACCGCTTGATGAGGTCAGCGTGTCCATTGGTGATCGGGTCGAAGCTCCCCGCGTACAGCGCGGCTTTCGGCATCGTCAGTTGGCCAGGCGATAAAAGGTGAGCGCGGTGATTCCGTACACTCGACGATCCGGGGCGGGCCCCGTCTCAGGCGACGGGAGCGTGACTTGGACTTCATGCTCCACTCCAAAGATCGTCGCGAAGGGCGCCGCGAGCCAGCGGGCGGCCAGGGCTTCGGCGATCCCCTGGTTGTATGGCGGGTCGGCGAAGGCAAGGTCCCACTCCGGTGGCGGGGCGGCGTCCGACGCCGGCGGCGCGAGCGCCGCTCCTCCACCCCGTTCTGTCAAGAAGCGCACCACCTCGCTCCGGTGCACCGTCGCCCGCTCCCCCGCACCGAGCCCCGTGAGGTTCTGTTGCAGCGTCGCGAGCACCTTCGCGTCCTTTTCCACGAAATCGCAGTGCGCCGCTCCGCGGGAGAGCGCCTCGAGCCCCAGCGCCCCCGTCCCCGCACAGAGGTCGAGCACCCGGGCGTCGGGAATCCACATCTGCACGATGCTCATCCACGCCTCGCGCACCCGGTCTGCCGTCGGCCGCACGCCGCTCTCGGGCACGAGGAAGCGTCGTCCGCGCCAGGCACCCGCCACGATCCGCAGCTCAGCCATTGGTCACGGGGCGGATGTCGAGCAAGTTGGCCTGCAGCGTGCGCGCGCCGCGGTACTCGTTCACTTCGAGCCGATACACCACGTCTAACGCGCCATCACGCGCGACCTCGCCAGCGCGACCGTACATCCCCCACCCCACCGCTTCGCGCGGACCCGTTGGCGTCGCGAACTCCAGCTTGAGTCCGTCGGTCGAGACCTTACGCGCACCCCCCTTCAGGCGAACGCCACGCGAGATCAGCACCGGCCCCGCATTCCCGATTCCAAACGGCTCGAGATGGCGAATCGCCCCGAGTAATGCGTCGTTCGCCAGATCGATCGGCAACTCGAGATCGGGGCGCAACTCGGGCGTGAGTTGGTCGTCGGTGAGCTGGGCGCGCGCCGCCGCATCGAACCGCTCCGCGAAGGCGGGGATATTCTCCGGCGCGATCGTCAGCCCCGCCGCCGCCCGATGGCCGCCGAACTTGATCAGCAGATCACCGCACGCCGTCAGTGCCGCGTGCAGATCGAAGCCGGAGATCGAACGCCCCGAGCCCTTCCCCACGCGCGCTTCGCCCACACCGTTCACGGCAATCATGAAGGTCGGCCGATGCGTGAGCTCCACTATCCGCGACGCCACAATCCCAATCACCCCCGGCTCCCATCCCTCACCGTGCAGCACGATGCCGCGTGCCGCATCGATATCCATCGTCTCGACTCGCAACTTCGCTTCCTCGAGGATCGCCCGATCAAGCTCTTGGCGCTCGGCATTCGCCCGATTGCACTCCGCGGCAAGATCCATCGCCT
>JAYTDH010000052.1:0-1797 GCA_043736095.1 Gemmatimonas sp. | reverse complement strand
TGCGCGGCGCGGGCTTCAGTGTGGCGCACGGCCTCAACGAAGAGCGCTACAAATCGCAGGCGACGCGGAACCAGGTGGATGGCGCCAAGAAGGCTGGTGCCAGCGCGGTGATCTACGTCCGTGAGGACGGGGCCGTGGAGGCGATGAGCCTGCTTGGCAAGTTGACGGGGGCCGCGACGCACGCGGTGGACGCTGGTGCCGCGCTCAATGGCGATGCGCAAGCGATGCAGGGACTCCGTCACTGGCTGCAACAGCAGCGGTCACGGTAAGGACGAACGATGGCCGACGATAAGAAGCTCACGACTCGCGCTGCGGATTTCAGCGCCTGGTACAACGAACTCGTACTCCGCGCCGAGTTGGCTGACTACTCGCCCGTGAAGGGCTCGATGGTCATCCGCCCGAACGGCTACGGCATCTGGGAGCGTATGCAGCGCGCGCTCGACGACATGTTCAAGGCGACGGGGCACGAGAACGCCTACTTCCCGCTGCTGATTCCGCAGAGCTTCCTGCAGAAGGAGGCGAGTCACGTCGAGGGCTTTGCGCCGGAGGTCGCGGTGGTCACGCACGGCGGCGGGAAGCAACTCGAGGAACCGCTGATCATTCGTCCGACATCCGAGACGATCATCTACCACATGTTCGCGAAGTGGACGCAGAGCTATCGCGACTTGCCGATTCTGATCAATCAGTGGGCGAACGTCGTGCGATGGGAGATGCGCACGCGCTTGTTCCTGCGGACGTTGGAGTTCTTGTGGCAAGAGGGGCACACCGCCCACGCCACGCACGATGAAGCGGAAGAAGAAGCGCGAAAAATGCTCGGCGTGTATCGCGAGTTTATGGAAGGGTGGATCGCGATGCCCGTGATCACTGGCCAGAAGACCGAGAGCGAGAGGTTCGCGGGGGCGCTGCGCACCTATTGCCTCGAAGCGATGATGCAGGACAACAAGGCGTTGCAGGCGGGCACGTCGCACAATCTTGGGCAGAACTTCTCGAAGGCGTTCGAGTTGAAGTTCCAAGCAGAAAGCGGCGAGACGGAGTTCGCGTGGAACACTTCGTGGGGCGTCTCCACGCGAATGGTTGGCGGTCTCGTGATGACGCACTCCGATGACAGCGGCCTCGTGACGCCACCGAAGCTCGCGCCGATCGAAGTGGTGATTGTGCCGATCTGGAAGAGTGACGAAGAGCGTAGCCGCGTGGTCGAGGCGGCGCACCAGGTGAAGGCCGATCTCACGGCGTGGACGGGGCGGGGCGCAACGGATCGGTTACGCGTGCGCGTGGACGATCGTGAGGGCATCAAGCCCGGTGCGAAGTACTACGAGTGGGAGATGCGCGGCGTCCCGCTGCGCTTGGAGATCGGTCCCAAGGATCTGGAGAAAGGCTCGGTGTTCTCGGCGCGGCGCGACATCAAGGCCAAGGCCGCGCTCGCGATGGACGGGCTTCCGGAGGCCGTCGCCACGTTGCTTGAGACGATCCAGAGCGATCTGTTCAATGCCGCCAAGGCCCGTCGCGAGGCGAACTCACATCGCAACGTCACGTCGTACGCGCAGTTTAAGGAGATTATGGAAGGTCCCGGCGGTTTTGTGTACGCGGGATGGAACGGCGACCCTGCGGTTGAGGCCAAGGTGAAGGAAGAGACCAAGGCAACCATCCGCTGCATTCCTGACCCCGAATTTCGCACGCCTGACGCCCCGACCACGTGCCTCATCACCGGCGAACCGGCGAAGCACGAAGTCATATGGGCGAAAGCGTACTAGTGTCCGCTGGCTATGCGCGCCGCGACGGCGTCCTCTTCGTTGAGGA
>JAYTDH010000051.1:0-1712 GCA_043736095.1 Gemmatimonas sp. | reverse complement strand
CCCGGAGCGTCCTTCTCGAAGAGCTCGACGGTGATGGTGCCCTTATTGGTCTCGATGGTAGCGGTCTTCATGATGCGACGTGTGAGAGAGGGAAGTTGAGGTAGGTAGGCCGGAGTGCGGCGCAACAGAGCCGGCAGCGAATACGCGGGAAATCTAACGAGCGCGGGCCGGGGATGACGCCGCGAAGAGGTAGAATCTGGGCACTTTGCAGCCGCTCCGTAGGGCGGGCTCAAAGGTCCACTGGGCGATGGCGGTGCGGGCGCCCGTCGTGAGCCAGGCCGAGGTAGACTCGAGCACCTTGAAGGTGGTCATGTCCGGCTTTCCGAGCGTGTCCACGAGGACTTCGACCCGGAGCACCGAGCTCCCATCGCGACGCACCGCGGTGCGGGGGACGGGGCGCCGGACTGGGGGCGGCACCATGCGCACTGGGGTGGGGACGCGCTCCACCTCCAGGTGCGGGTCGGCGGCAGCGTCCTCGCGGGCGAGTACGCACGAGTCGGCCGGCGGGGCGAGCAGCTGGGCATTCTGCGTCCGCGTCGCCGCAGAGGCGCACGCGCCGGCTGCCGCGGCGACCACGCCGGCAAGAGTGAGGCGCAGGAGACGGGCAGTCCGGGTCGTCGTCGGTCGAATGGTCTGTGTCATCTTTGGTCGAATGGTCGGTGTGAAAGTCGGTCTCATAATCGGTGTCGTCAGAGGGCGGCAGAGGGGCAGATGTCTGCGAGTGTGCACTCGGGGCAGCGTGGCTTTCGCGCGTCGCAGACGCGGCGGCCGTGCCAGATCATCAGATGCGAAAGCAACGTCCAACTCGCGGGAGGAAAGAGCGGGATCAGCGCCCGCTCGACCTTCACTGCGTCGGACTCCTTGGTGAGTCCAAAACGCTGTGAAAGACGTTGCACGTGCGTGTCCACTACTATGCCCTCGTTCTTCCCGAAGGCGTTGCCGAGCACGACGTTTGCCGTTTTCCGGCCGATGCCCGGGAGCACCACCAGCTGTTCCATCTCCGCGGGCACCGTGCCAGCGTGATGCTCCACGAGCTGATTCGCGAAGCCCGCGAGCGACTTGGCTTTGTTGCGAAAGAACCCGGTGCTCTGGATGACCCGCTCGATTTCCTCGCGCGGTGCGGCGGCGAGTGCGTGGGCGTCGGGCCAACGCCGAAAGAGCTCGGGGGTCACGAGGTTCACGCGCTTGTCGGTGCACTGGGCGGAGAGGACTGTCGCGACGGCGAGCTCGTACGGGTTGCGATAGTCGAGTTCGCAGTGCGCGTCGGGATACGCGGCGAGGAGTCTGGCGTGAATCGCACGCGCGTGCGCTCTGAGCGTCTCGCCGCGCAACACCTTCCGCCGCTTCTTGGCCGGTGCTTTCTTGGCGCGCGACTGCTTCGCGAGCGCTTTCTTCGCGGGTGCTTTCGTGGCGCGCGCCTGCTTCGCGCGCACGCTCTGCTTCACGCTCACGCGACAGCCGCCGCGCGCCGCCGTTGCGTCGCGAATCGCACGAACTCGTCCGCGCCGCGCGTGTTGATCACGTCGTCCGCCGTGAGCCACGCTTTGCGCGCCATGCCGATGCCGAGCGCCATGTTGTCGAGCCCATCCACCGAATGCGCATCGGGGCCGATTTCGATCTTCGTGTTGTGCGTGCACGCGAGCTTGGCGAGTCGCCAGTCGAGATCCAACCGGTGCGGATCGGCATTGAGTTCGACGGCCACGCCGAGCTGG
>JAYTDH010000050.1:0-3426 GCA_043736095.1 Gemmatimonas sp. | reverse complement strand
CAGAGCATTGCCTTCCCGGTGATGACGCTCAATACGGTGGTCGCCGAGGCAATCGTCGAGATTCTCGCCGCACTCAAGGCCGAGCTCACGAAGGGCGGTCGGTGTTGTCCTGCTCGATCTCGGGGAGCTTGGAGATGCCGAGCTGCAGCATCGCCTGCTCGGCCTTGGTGCCGGCACGGCCGGCGATGATGTCCTCGATCATCTTGGTGAGCGCGGCGCCCATGAAGACCGAGATGATTGCGGGCGGCGCTTCGTTTGCGCCGAGGCGATGCTCGTTGCCGCTCGTCCCGATCCCGGCGCGCAACAGGCCCTGATGCTTGTAGACGCCCTTGAGGAAGGCAGCGAGGAACATCAGGAAGCGCAGATTCTGATGCGGCGTCTTCCCCGGCTTGAGCAGGTTGATGCCGTTGAGGGCGTTGTCCGACGCGATAGAGAGCGACCAGTTGCAATGCTTGCCCGAGCCATTGATGCCGGCGAAGGGCTTTTCGTTGAGGAGGACCTGAAGGCTGTGGCGGAGCGCGACATCCTTGAGGATCGACATCACGAGCTGATTATGGTCGGTCGCGATGTCGGTTTCCTCGAACATCGGCGCCATCTCGAACTGGCACGGCGCGACTTCATTGTGGCGCGTGACGATCGGCACGCCGAGCTTGTAGAGTTCGAACTCGACTTCAGCGAGGAAGGCCTGCACGCGCTCGGGAATACCACCGAAGTAGTGATCCTCGAGCTGCTGCCCGCGTGGCGGAGCCGCGCCGACGAGCGTGCGACCACCCATCACGAGATCCGGGCGCATCGCGAAATGCGTGCGATCGATGACGAAGAACTCCTGCTCGGTGCCCATGGTGGTGTAGACGCGAAGTGCGCCGGTGTCACCAATCATCTCCAGCATCTCGCGCGCTGCGGTCGAGAGTACTTCGCTCGAGCGAAAGAGCGGGGTCACTTCGTCGAGCGCTTCCCCGTTGTAGCCGATGAAGACCGACGGGATGCACATCGTCTTGGTGCCGGCCGCTTCCATAATGAACAGCGGCGAGGCGGGATTCCACGCCGTGTAGCCACGCGCTTCCCACGTGGCGCGTAGGCCGCCCGACGGGAACGATGACGCGTCGGGCTCCGACTGGATCAGCTGTTCGGCGGTGAACTGCTCAATCGCGTTCCCCTGCGCGTCGAGCGTCAAGAACGCATCATGCTTCTCCGCGGTAAGGCCCGTCTGCGGCTGGAACCAATGGCAGAAGTGGGTCACGCCCTGCGAGATCGCCCACTCCTTTACCGCCTTCGCGACGGCAGGTGCGATCTCCGGATCGAGCTTCTTTCCGAGCCGCACGGACTCCGTGAGCTTCTCGTGCACGTTCGTCGGGAGCTTGTCGCGCATCTGACGCGCGCCGAAAGTGTGCGAACCAAAGTAGGCCGAGGTGGGCTTGGAGTCGGGACCCATCGACGGCACGTCAGGGATGATTGGCGCGCGGGTGGCGATCGCACGCATCGCGGTAAAGCGCGGGGTATCGGAGGCGGACATTAGTGGAGAGGTCGGTGGTGGACGTCGGGTGCAGAAGCTGCAAAATATAGATGACGTTTTGCATTTTTCAAAGCGGAAAATGCCTAAAACAGCTTCTACAATTGTCAATTCCGCAGGAATAGCGAGACAATATGGCAAGCTGCCCACATCGAACGGGACGCCCCCACCGCCCCCATGTTCTCCTAACTGCAATCATGACAGCGGTTTATCGCGCTGGCCGCACCCGCAGCGTCCCGCGCATCCGCGAGTGAATCGTGCACTGGTATCGAACCAGACCGGTGTCTGCTGGGACCCACGAAAACTGCTCGCCACCCTTCAGGTCATCGGAATCGAAGAGTCCAATGAAAACGGCGTTGTGGCGCACGATGTCGGTGTTCATCCACACAACCGTATCGCCGACCGCCACACTGGTCTCGCGCGGCGCGAAGGAGTTCCCTCGCATCCGGATCTCGTGTCGCCTGATAGTGCGCTGTGCAGGACGCGCGCTCTGGGCCGCGCCGAGCACGAGGCTCAGCGCGAGGCTCAGCGCGAGCATTCCCAGCGCACACGTCAGGACACGATTCACCGGCGCTTCAGTGAGGCCGACAACTGCCGGGCGTGCGTGAGGTGCGCGGCGACTGCCGGCCGCACGGCGACGATGAGTGCCCGGAGCTCGGCGTTCTGTGCGCCCGGGATGAGCACCGTGTCGATCGCGTTAAGCAGGGACGCGTGATACGTCGCTTCGTTCGCGGCGTAGGCACTGTCGAACGCGAAGCCTTCGAAGTCGCGGAGCGTGAGCCGCTTGGTCTCGGCGTCGTCGCGCATATCGAGGGAGATGGTGTTCTCAACTGGCGTGACTCCGAGGCGCGTGACGAGCGCGACGGCGGCCTCGTTCACAGACTCGTGATCGCGCTTCGTCATCTGCGCGAACTCACGGACCGCCGTATTCCGACTCTTCGCGAGGGCGAGGTCGGCATACTGGATATCCGTATTGTTCGCCTGCACGACGATCGCCGCGATGTTCGCATCGGTGAGCGCAGTTGGTGCGGGGGCCGCACTCTTCGCTCGGCAAGCACCGAGCATGAGTGTGAGGGCGAGCAACGAAGTCGTGAGCAGTCTGATCATGGCGGAGTTCCCTGTCTGAAGTTTCACATCACCGGCTAAACAACCAACGCATCGCGTCGTCCAGCCGTGCCCCCACCACTAGCGTGTGGCCCCACCCGTCGGCCTGCACGAATTCCACGAGCGCACCAGCCGCACGCGCGCGCTCGAACCCTGCGCGCACCTGCGCAATCGGGATTACTAAATCCATCTCGGCGCCGATGATCAACGTCGGGGACATCTTGCCATCCGGCGGCGGCGCGCCCACGCCCGCGAGGAGTACGGCGGCACGTACATCGGCGCGTCGCTCGATCGTGAGCCGCATCGCGGCCGCGGCACCCATCGAATGCCCAATCACATAAATGCTCGACCGATCGATCACGTACTCCCGTTCGAGGACCGCGAGCGTGGAGTCGAACCCCGCGAGATCACGTGCGAACGGCACCGTCGCCGGCGAGACCAAGATGAACTCTAGGGAATCGGCGAGTGCCCTCATCCGCCCCGCCCCGTAGCCCTCGAGGAACATATTCTCGTCGGCCCCCGCACCGTGCAGGGCGATAACGACCGGCAGCCTTGTGCCGAGCGCGACGCTGCGCGGGGCGTAGATGCGCATCGGGATAGGGCCGGCTGGTCCGTTAATCACACGCCAGTAGTCGCCGGTCTTGAGCGCATACGGACGAGTGCCGCGTGCGAGCGTGCGGACTTCGGTTTCGAGCGCTGCGGTGAGTGCAGACGGGTCGGCGAGGAACTGCGCCGAGTTCGCGGGATCGGGATGGTCGGTGATCAGGGCGGCGCGCGCGCGCAGCGCCGTGAGGCTCTGCGCATCCGCCGAG
>JAYTDH010000049.1:0-4177 GCA_043736095.1 Gemmatimonas sp. | reverse complement strand
ACGGACGGAAGCCTCCAACCTGCGAGACTCCCGCCCGTCCTCCCAAACGATTCGGTGCGTTAGCGCGCCATCACGACGTCGGCGGGGAAAATCCCTGGTCGCCCCCCTCAATCCAGCTGAACTGATACTTGGGGTCCTCACACGGCAGAATCGCTTTGGCGACTCGGAGCGGGCGGAACGAGTCCATCATGACGGCCAACTCGTTGGTGTGCGTCATCCCGATACTCCCCTCGTAGCGGCCCGGGTGCGGCCCGTGGGGGATCCCGTCAGGGTGGTGCGTGATACTGCCATACTCAATTCCCTTGCGGCTCATGAACTCGCTGCTCGCGTAGAACAGCACTTCATCGGAATCCACGTTGCTGTGGTTGTACGGCGCGGGAATCGCTTCGGGGTGGAAGTCGTACGGGCGCGGGCAGAACGAGCAGATCACAAACCCATCGCCCTGGAAGGTCTGATGCACCGGCGGGGGCTGATGCACCTTGCCGACAATCGGCTCGAAGTCGTGGATGTTAAACGCCCACGGATAAAACTGTCCGTCCCACCCGATGACGTCGCAGGGATGGTGATCGAGCACGACCTCATTCAGGCCATTGTACTGCTTGATGACGATCGGGAAATCTCCCTTCTCATCGTGCGTCCGCAGCTCACGCGGCACACGGATGTCGCGCTCGCTGTACGGCGCACCTTCCACTAGTTGACCTACATTATTGAGGTAGCGCGAGGGCGGCCGCACGTGGCCGCGGCTCTCCATAATCAGCAACTTCGCCGGCTTCGTGAAGTGATACCGATGCAGGATGTGGCGATGGATTACGAGGTAGTCGCCGGGCTTGATCGGGAGATCGCCGTACTGGGTCTCGAGCGTCCCTTCCCCTTCGGCGACATACACGACCTCGTCGCCCTGCGCGTTCCGGTAAAAGTGCGCGTCGTTCTTGTCCGGCGCCACATAGAGCATCGCGACATCGTTGTTGAACAGCATCGGCACGCGGTCGAGCGTCGGACTCCCACCCCGCGCGATCGGTGCGGTCTTGAAATGGCGATGCCGGAGCGTGCGATCGGGATCTGCCTCGTACGGCGTCTCGAGCAGGCGGCGTACCGACTTCACTGTTGTCGGCGGATAAAGGTGATACAACAAGGCCGACGGTCCCGTGAAGCCTTCGATGCCGACCAACTGCTCGTGATAGAGACCGCCATCAGGCTTCCGGAAGGCGATATGTCGCTTCCGAGGGATCTGCCCGAGCGAATGGTAGAATGGCATTACAGATTGCCTCGCTTGGCTTGCTCGCGCTCAATACTCTCGAAGAGCGCCTTGAAGTTGCCGGCGCCGAAGCTCTTCGCCCCCTTCCGCTGGATGACCTCAAAGAACAGCGTCGGACGATCCTGCACCGGCTTCGTGAAGATCTGCAACAGATACCCTTCGTCGTCGCGGTCCACGAGAATCCCAAGTTCCGCGAGGGGCGCGATGTCCTCGTCGATCTTCCCCACACGGTCGAGCACGGTCTCGTAGTACGACTGAGGAATCGAGAGAAACTCCACGCCGCGCGCCTTCAGCATGCGCACAGTCTTGATGATGTCGTCGGTGGCGACGGCGATGTGCTGCACGCCGGGCCCGCGATAGAAGTCCAGATACTCTTCAATCTGCGACTTCTTCTTCCCGTGCGCCGGCTCATTAATCGGGAACTTGATGCGCCCGTTGCCATTGCTCATCACCTTCGACATCAGCGCGGAGTACTCGGTGCTGATCGTTTTGTCGTCGAATGAGAGCAGGTTGTAGAAGCCGAGCACGTCGGAGTAGAACTGCACCCACACATTCATCTTGCCGAGCTCGACGTTGCCGACACAATGGTCGACGTACTTGAGGCCGACCGACTCTGGCTGGAAGGGCGAGTCGGTCTTCACGAAGCCCGGCAGAAAGAGCCCCTTGTAGTTCCTGCGCTCAACAATCGAGTGGATCGTATCGCCGTACGTCCGGATTCCCGCGATGATGACTTCGCCCTGCTCGTCCTGCATCACCGTTGGCTCCTGCACGCTCACGGCGCCGCGCTCGATCGCCTTCTTGTGCGCATCGCGGGCGTCGTCGACCCAGAAGGCCATGTCGCGCACGCCATCGCCATGCAGCGCGATGTGCTCGGCGATTACTCCCTCCGGGCCCATCGGCGTCGTGAGCACGAGGCGAATCTTGCCCTGCTCGAGCAGGTAGCTCGCCCGGTCGCGGGTCCCTGTCTCGGGCCCGCGATAAGCGACGAGCTTGTAGCCGAACGCCGCCTGGTAGAAGAGCATCGACTGCTTGGCGTTCCCAACCCAGAACTCGATGAAATCCGTCCCGTTGATCGGGAAGGTGTCGTGGGCGGTTTCTTTGGCGGGGGCGGCGGCGGTGGCCATAAGACGGGCGGCTGGAGGAGGGAGGGTGCGCCGAGTTCCGGCGCCGACTCCTTGGCGCGACTATTGAATATAGAACACCCGAGCCGAGTCGGAGCGGCCGCCTCAGCCGAGGCGCAACTCCGGAAGGTCGCGGTAGAGGGCGAGCGCGTCCGGATTGGCCAGCGCATCCGTGTTCTTTACCGCACGCCCGTGAATGACATCGCGCACGGCAATCTCGCTGATCTTGTTGCTAATGGTGCGCGGGATGTCGGCGACCTGCAGGATGACGCGCGGCACGTGATGCGGGCTCGTGCGTGCACGGATGGCCTTTCGGATGCGGTCCCGGATGGGCTCGTCTAAGGTGAGACCCTCCCGAAGCCGCACAAACAACACAATCCGCACATCCTTCTCCCCGTCGGTGACGATGTCCTGCCCCACTACGATGCTCTCAATGATCTCCTCGAGCTGCTCCACCTCGCGGTAGATCTCCGCCGTGCCAATCCGCACGCCACCGGGGTTGAGCGTGGCATCACTCCGCCCGTAAATGATCAATCCATCGTGCGCTGTCACCTCGGCCCAGTCGCCATGACGCCAGACGCCGGCGGTGTGCGCCCGGTAGTGATCGAAGTAGGCGTTCCGATACTTCGTGCCATCGGCATCGTTCCAGAACGCGACGGGCATGCTGGGAAATGGACGCGTGCAGACGAGCTCACCGGCGACGCCGCGCACCGGATTGCCGGCCTCGTCCCAGACTTCGACCGCCATACCGAGACCAATGCACTGCAGCTCGCCCCGCCACACGGGCAACATCGGATTCCCCAGCGCGAAGCAGGAGATGAGGTCGGTCCCACCAGAGATGCTCGCGAGGTGGACGTCTGACTTCACCTCGCGATACACAAAATCGTAGCTGTGTTCGGCGAGCGGGCTCCCCGTGGAGAGGATCGCCCGTAGCGCGCCGAGAGCGTGCGTGCGGGCCGGCGCATGCCCCGCTTTCTGCGAGAGCGCGAGAAACTTGGCACTGGTGCCGAAGTGCGTGACGCCCTCCGCCGCAACGAGATCCCAGAGCGCGTCCTCGTCGCCCGCGGGCATCGGCGCGCCATCGTACAGTACGATGGTCACCTCACTCGCGAGCGCGGAGATGAGCCAATTCCACATCATCCACCCGCAGGTGGTGAAGTAGAACAGGCGGTCGCCGGCGCGCAGGTCGCAGTGGAGGCGATGTTCCTTGAGATGCTGCAGCAGCGTGCCGCCCTGCCCGTGCACCATGCACTTAGGGAGCCCCGTCGTCCCCGAGCTGAACATGATGAAGAGCGGATGATCGAACGGCAGCCGCGCGAACTCAGGGGCGCCGGCGCCGCCACGCACGAGGAAGTCGTCCCATGCAATCGCCTCGCCCTGACCGCTGGGGAGGAGCGTGCGCAGGGCATCCGCCGAAAGTGCGTCCTCAAGGAACGGCACCACCACAATCATGCGCAGTGCGGGAATCTCGCGGGCAATCTCGCGCACGCGATTGAGACAATCGAGTCGCTTGCCGGCGTAGGTGTAGCCGTCGGCGACGACGAGCACTTTTGGCGCGATCTGCCCGAAGCGATCCAGCACGCCGCCGGCGCCAAAGTCTGGTGAACAGGACGACCAGACCGCGCCGATGGCGTTCGCCGCCAACGCACTGATCACCGCCTCGGGGATGTTCGGCAGGAATCCCGCCACGCGGTCGCCTGGCTGCACGCCCGCCTGCCGTAGGGCGCGGGACGCACGGGCGACCGCGTCGGCGAGTTGGGCGAACGAAAGGGTGCGGCGGCGGCCCCGCTCATCGCGGGCA